>JBFGYY010000430.1:0-3316 GCA_041587095.1 Motiliproteus sp.
CCCCCCATCCCCCCCCCGGGCAAACCACCAGCTGGATGCGGGAGACTCTCTGCTATTTCTGGGCCAGCCACAGGCCATTTCCCACAGCACGGCTGAGCAGCCCGGGGTCGTGCAGCGCGAAGGCGACCTGCTGCTTGAGCTGCCTGCAGCGTATCAGGATAGCGACAAGGCCAGCCAATATCGCCTGCAACTGGTGCTGGACTGGTATCAACGCCAGGCCGAGTCGTACCTGCCGGAGCGCCTGCGCAGCTGGGAAGCACGCCTTCCCTATCAGAGCAGCGCGCTAAAGATCAGGTATTACAAAAGCCGCTGGGGCAGCTGTGACCATAAACGACGCATGACGCTTAACACCCGCCTGATGCTCGCGCCACCGGCGGTGATCGATTACGTGATCATCCATGAACTGTGTCATATTCGCGAGATGAATCATTCGCCGGCATTCTGGCAAGAAGTGGCCCGCTATTGCCCTGAGTACAAGCAGCTGCGCGGCTGGCTGCGCAGCAACCGCAGCGACCTTTGGCTGGGCCTGTAACGGATATTTCAAGACCGTGACTCTTCCCACTCCCTGCTTAATAGTCTCCTCTGTTTTCATCCTGTCCGGCGGCATGCGGTTCACTTACCCCGCTAATATGCATTAGACTGAAAAAATCGCGCGTTCCGCAGCCACCCTTTACCCGGGGAGGCCTCCCTTGAATGATATGACATGACGGCTTCCCGACTATGGCTACCGTGACCTTTAACGGCACTCCGGAGACCACATCCGGCGAATTACCCGCATTAGGCGAGCAGGCGCCCGACTTCCGACTGGTTAACTCCCGCCTCGAGGATATATCGTTGAGAGACTATCGTGGCCAACGCAAACTCCTCAACATTGTGCCAAGCCTGGATACCCCGGTCTGTGCGGAGTCGACCCGCGCGTTTAATCGCCGCGCCACAACGCTAACAAACACCGCCGTGCTCGTTATCTCTGCCGACCTGCCCTTCGCTCAAGGCCGCTTTTGCAGCACCGAAGGGCTTAACGGCGTAACCCCTTTATCGATGATGCGCAGCAAGGCATTTGCCGACGATTACGGGGTTCTTATCAAGGACGGCCCTTTGGCAGGTCTGGCCGCCCGCGCCGTGCTGGTTCTCGATGCCGACGACCGGGTCATCTACCGGGAACTGGTCCGGGAAATCACCCGCGAACCCGACTATGCCGGTGCAATCAGCGCGCTCGAAGGCTGATAAACCGGTAAACATTTTATGATCTCAGCACAGGGAACCGCCATGCGCGAAGCCGCTAACATGCTCCACGCCACCGCCACCGATGACAACGGGCACGCCGTGTTTGTCACCCGCCATCTGGTACGTTTCGGCCACGTGGATCCGGCGGGAATCGCCTACTACCCGCGTATCCATAACTTTATCCATGAATCTTTCGAAAACCTCTGGGAAGACTATATCGGCGTGCGTTATTACCACCTGATTCAAAACGAACGGGTAGCCTTTCCCATGGCCCACACGGAGATCGACTTTATCCGTCCGCTGCAGTTTGGCGACAAACCGATCGTCAAGGTCAGCTGCTTCAAGCTGGGACGCAGCTCTCTGGGCCTGCGTTATGTGTTCGAAGTGGACGGAATGCGCTGTGTCGACGCCCGCACCACCACCGTGTGTATCGATGCTGACACCTTTAAGAGCATCGAAATCCCTGCTGCCTACCGTCAGCACTTTGAACGAATAAAAGCCCCACTGGAGCCAACGCAAGCGACGACAGGTTAACCTTGCACACGCTTCATGAACTTAAAACCCGGGTACCCGAAGCTTGGCCTCCCCTTAGGTTTGCAGCACCTTCAAGGGCAAACCAAGGATCGCATCGCCGGTGCCGGCAAAATACACAATCACGCTCACCAAACCGGCAACTGTCAGCACGTACCACAGGGCCGAAAAGATCTGCCCATAGCGATCCAGCGGCAGTAACGCTTGCTGGTGACGGGCGCGCCACTCGAAGAGTATCTCTACGCTGCCAATCAACAGCAGGAAGCCCAGCAGCGCCAAATCAAAGTGATAGCAGAGATAAACCCCTACGCCAGCCGCGATAGCACAGGTAGAAATACCCAGCAGGCTGTTCATCGAAAAACTGATGCTCTTGAGCACGTGCCCGCCATCCAACGGCAGTATCGGCAACAGATTAAACAGGTTCAGCAGCGCACTAAAGGCCGCCAGCCCACCAAAGAACATTTCCCCGCTCACCCAGTACGCCAACAGGCAGGCGATGGACATCAACAGGCCGAAACAGGGCCCCATCATCGCGATCGCCACCGTTTGCCAGCGCGTATTGACTCGTTCGCTACCCAGCGCCAGGCCGCCGACAAAGGGTATCAGATAGATGCCTTTGGTCCGCATACCGAAGTAGTGCATGGCCCGGATGTGACCGTATTCATGAATGACCAGACAGGCGATCAGCGACAGGGCGAACTGCAGCGAAAAGAGCCATGAATAGGCGGCCAGACTGGCCCCCGCCAGCACAACCTTGATCACTTTGGCACTCTTCAAGAGTTTGAAACCCAGCGATGCCAACCCGACCCAGCTTAATGCTTGTTTGGGCTGGGCTCTTAAGGATGGAGGCTGACGCTCGATATCCCGGGTCGTTCGGGATCCCTGCGTCACGAGTTCATCGTCTATAAACAGCTGGTAGTTCAATTTGAAAGGTTGCCACTGCAGTTCAACCTCGATACGGCAGTGAACAAGTCGCTCACCCGCCTGTAGGTGAAATTCGTGGCGTTGCCCTTCAACACTGGTTTCCACTTGGGAGACCAGTTGATTGTTCCAGAAAAGCGCCTGCCAGCCACCGGTGGAGGCTTCCAGGCGCAATGATTGCCCGAGGCAATCCAAATTCAAAAGTTCCACAGTCAGAGGCTCTCTTCCAGGCGGTTCGTGATCAAGGCCAGCGTAGCCAGCGGCGATGCATATTACTCCGGCAGGGCTAGGGCTGCTTGCCTTGCGGTCTGCTGCAATAAAGCGGCGAGTATAACAGTTGACGGCGTTATAACTCACCGCCGAATGAGCGGGCGAACGGGTAGCGCAGACTGCTTTGCAAACCCGCCATCACTGCGCCTTCAGTGACAGAGACATCGCCGTTACAGCCGCGAGGTTTCTCAACCCGGCGAGGCAGGGTATAGTGCCCCTCCTCAATAGCTACGCCGATGCCCATGCAACCTCAAGCCGACCCTTTTATCGTGCCGCCCTGTCATGACGAGATCGAGATACTTTATCAGGACGAACATCTGCTGCTGATCAACAAACCCAGCGTACTGCTCAGCCTCTCCGGCAAGCATCC
>JBFGYY010000431.1:0-3313 GCA_041587095.1 Motiliproteus sp.
AATGGGCCCCTCGAGCATAATATCCAGCGGGGTCACGATCCGGTCCGGCTTGCCGTAGCCGGTCTCCCAGGGCTGCTCAAAGCCGGGAATATTCAAGGCCGACACTGTGAAACCGGACAAACCTGCTTTGGGCTTGGAACCCCGACCCGTGGCGCCTTCATCGCGAATCTCGCCGCCGGAACCCGTTGCCGCACCCGGACGGGGCGCGATCGCCGTTGGGTGGTTGTGGGTTTCCACCTTCATCAGAATATGGATGGCTTCCTGATGCGCGGCATAGACTTTGCTGGCAGGATCTGGAAAGAAGCGTCCCGCCTTGCTGCCCACGATAACCGACGCATTATCCTTGTACGCCGACAGCACATCTTCACCGCCCACTTCGTTGGTATTGCGAATCATGGCGAACAGCGACTTGTCCTGTGCCTGGCCGTCAATATCCCAGGAAGCGTTAAAGATTTTATGCCGGCAGTGCTCGGAGTTCGCCTGGGCGAACATCATCAACTCGACATCGACCGGGTTGCGACCCAGCGCGATAAAGCTCTCCACCAGATAATCGATTTCATCATCGGCTAATGCCAAGCCCAAATCGCGATTAGCAGCCTCCAGCGCCGCGCGGCCGCCAGCCAAAATATCAACAGCGCTCGCCGGCTTGGGTTCAGCATGACTGAATAACTGTTCGGCCTGATCGGTGCTGGACAAAACCGTCTCGATCATACGATCATGCAGAAGAGCCGAGAGCTGATCCTGCTCTGCGGCTTCCAGCGCACGGGTTGCACTGACATAATAGGCAACGCCTCGTTCAAGCCGTAAAATCTGGCTCAGACCACAGCAATGGGCGATATCGGTCGCTTTACTGGACCAGGGCGAAATCGTTCCGGGACGCGGAACAACCAGAAACGGCGCACCTTGCGGTGTTTCCACAGCAACCTGGGGGCCGTACTTGAGCAGTTTTTTCAGCACTTCCAGCGCATTATCATCCAGCGCATTGCTCAAATCGGCAAAGTGCATAAACTCGGCGTATACCGCCGATACCGCAGGAACACTGGATTGCAGGGATGCCAACAGTTTCTCGCGACGAAAAGCGGAAAGGGCGGGAGCGCCACGCAGTTCTAGCATGTCGGTGTCGAGCCTCGCATGGGTAATTAGGGGACAGGAAACAGGAAAAATGAATCGCAGAATGATACTGGAATCACCCCGTTGTTGCCATGCTTAGGTCGCTAAAATGATGTTGATTGGACGCAAAAGCCACCGAAAGGACGGTTTGTTCCTGCTTACCGGACTGGTGTTTTTCTGTATTCCCATTCTGGCCAGCTTCAATACCTTTTCGCTTGAGGAATCGATACGGCGCGCCGGAGAGCTTCGCGTCGTCACGCGGCAGACACCGACCAACTACTTTCAAACCGATGGCGAGCCCGCCGGGTTCGAGTATGAACTGGCTAAATCTTACGCGGACTACCTGGGTGTCGAGCTCAAGTTGATTGTTGCACCCAATCTGCAGGGTATGTACGACAGCCTTCGCCTACAGGATGCACATATCGCCGCCGCCGGCCTCACGCGAACCCCCGAGCGCGAGGCGCTGTTTACCTTCGGACCAACCTACCTCCTGAGCACTACCCACCTGATCTACCGCAGCGAGGACAAGTTCACCCCCGCGGCAAACCTGCAGGAGATACAGCCCGATCAACTGCGCGTGGTCGCCCACAGCAGCCACGCCGAGCAACTACACAAATTTCAACAATCCTACAGCCCACTGAGCTGGCATGAGAGTGATAGCGAAGAAGTCCTGGATCTGATGGACGCGGTGAACCGCGGCGACCTCACCTATACCCTGATAGACTCCATTGAACTGGAAACCAACCGCACCTTTTACCCGCGTATTCGTTCCGCTTTCACGCTGACATCCGATGAGCCCATCGCCTGGATGCTGAAACAACGCAGTAATGGCGGCCTGGAACACAGCCTTAAGGCGTTCTTCAAGCGCCCTGAAACCCAGGCACAGCTTGAAACCCTGAAATCCACGTATCTGAGTCATAACGATCGCTTGAATCTGGTCGACAACCTGACGTTTCAAACGCATCTGAGCAAACGACTTCCCGCATTGCAGCCCTGGTTTGAAGAAGCGGCGCAGCAAACCGACACCCCTTGGCCACTGCTGGCTGCGATAGGCTATCAGGAGTCACACTGGAACCCGCGCGCAGTCTCACCGACAGGCGTCAGGGGGGTTATGATGCTGACCCGTAATACCGCCCGTCAGATGGGTGTCAAAAAACGTACAGATCCTAAACAAAGCATTTTTGGCGGGGCACGGTATTTTCGCCGTACCCATTCTCGGATTCCTGAGCGCATCAGTGAGCCCGACCGTACTTGGCTGGCACTGGCTGCTTATAATGTAGGCTTTGGCCATTTGGAGGATGCGCGTATCCTGACCCAGCGCGCCGGTAAAAACCCCGACCTCTGGGACGATGTTGCGGAACACCTGCCGCTGCTGACCCAGGCACGCTGGTACAAAACCGTTAAAAATGGCTATGCTCGTGGTCACGAGCCGGTGCTTTACGTCAATAACATTCAACGCTATCTGAAGCAGATGGAGTTGGAGAGTCGTCGTCAGGCAGCGCAAAGCGAATCAGCGATAGAATCAGACCCGCCAACGCAGATGCCCATCAGTATGCCGAGTACGCTCTGATTTCAGGCGGCAGAAAAAATGATAAACGCGGGGTAATCAGTCCGCGCTCAATTGGCGCTGCTTACGCGCCAGACGCTTGCTGGCACGACGGTCGGCAAAAAAACGACTGATACCCGCCGCACAGACCTCCTCCAGCACCGCGCCCTGATGTGAGATACGATAATTCATGCGCGGATTGTCCAGCACCTGCGATGCACTGACTATGGCGCCGGCTTTAGGCTCGCTGGCACCGTATACCAGCCGCTCGATACGGGCGTGCACCAAGGCACCGGCACACATGGTACAAGGCTCGATAGTCACGTATAGCGTGGCGCCGACTAACCGATAATTACCGGAACGCAGGGACGCATCCCGGATGGCGATGACCTCCGCGTGGGCGGTAGGATCATGAGCGCTGATGGGCTGATTCCAGCCTTCCCCAATCACCTGCCCGTCGCGGACGATGACCGCACCAACAGGCACCTCGTCCAGTGCACGTGCGCGCTCGGCCAGCAACAGCGCATAGCGCATCCAATGCCGATCAATACTTTCCTGACTTAAGGACATGGGTTATCCAGGAGTGTGGCAAAAAGCGGGGATTTTGAGCGAGTTAATGAGCAACTTCACGGCGGTGCAATGATTGCAGGCTGCGCA
>JBFGYY010000432.1:0-3309 GCA_041587095.1 Motiliproteus sp.
ACCGGGTTGTTGCCTTTCATCGACGCGTGTCTGAAGATAGGAAAACAGGGCAGGGCAACGTTGCGCCTCATCCAGGATGGCTCCCTCGGTAAACTGGTTCAAAAATCCCCGTGGGTCTGTTTCGGCAAATTCCCTCTGGTCGAGATCCTCAAGCGAAACATAGCGGTGTTCGGGAAAGGCATGCCGCACCAGCGTCGACTTGCCGGATTGGCGTGGACCCGTAACGACAAGCACTGGATAGCCGTTGGCGAAGTGTTTAAGTCTGGATTCCGCGTTCCTGGGGATGTAGGGCATGGTGGTTTCCGGGTGCTTTAGATGCGTGCATTATGCGGGATAATGGCTAATTGTCAATGTTATTGCCAATTAGCCACGGTGGCGCTAACCCAGCCAGGTCGGCCCGTGTCAGGAGTATTACCAACTTGTTCAGGCTGGCCGACAATTACCAGCTGACTTTCAGGTACAAAATACGCATTCGCCGGAACATCTGTCCAGCCGAGGAGTTGACCTTCAGTAAACTCGACAACCACAGGACGCGATTGCTCCGGTGCAGCGCTAATCAGCCCATAGCTGCTACAACCTGTCAGAACGAAACACAGGAATGCTGCAACCAGGAATGGAGTGCGAGCGCTAACACCTTGCAGATGCAAGGTTTCGTCAAATCCTCGAATTGCCGATCTCTTCATATACTCGAATGGGCGATGCCACTCTCGCGGGGTTATTGATTCAACAGTACGTCATAAAACCAACTAAGCAGAAGACTGCATGGCTGCCTGTATGGCATCCAGTACTTTGCTTGCTGATGCGAGACTTTCTTTTGCGGCAGCCTCACTGAGGCTGTCGCGCTCATGTCGCAAGGTTGCTACCAGTGACGTTGTCTGGCCGGGTAGCTGGAAGGCGGTTTGCAGTTGGTTGACCTGCGACATATTGACGGGCGCGTCGGTGTTTTCACCGGTTTTCAAAAAAGCCGCCGACAGTGCAGCATCCAGGGCATCATTTAGAGGTGCCAGTGCTTCTCTGATAAACCTGCCATCTGCCAGTAGTTGGGCCATGCGTTTTTTCTCTGCTGCAAGCTCAAGGTATTTCCGGATTTGACCTTCGCGGCGTTGTTGTTCTCGCAAGGCTTTTTGCTGATCACGGTTTACTGTATTGGCACCATTTTGGGCGGCTTGGGTGAACTGGATAACACCAGCCTCAGCCAGGCGTTGCAGGGTTTCATAAGTTTTGCGGTCCAGCGTTTCCAGATGGGGCGAAGAGCCCTGATAGTGCTCGCCGATGTGTTGCTGCAATTGATGGGTGAGTTCTGGGTCTGTGTCGTCGGTCACCGCCAATAGGGTATTGCCGCGCTGTTCCAGGTGCTGGAGCTTGTCGCCGAGGTTGGCGAAAACGATTTCGGTCAGTCGCTCGAACGCGGTGCGCCGTGGCGCGGGCGTGGACAGCAGTCCGTTGAGACGCTCCATAAAGGCACCGCGACCGACGCTGATGTCCATCTCAGTGCCGTCAGGGGCACCGTCGACCACTGCGTCGGCAAGGCTCGTCTTGTGGCGCAGCACATCGAGCATACGGTGCTCGATGGTGTGTTCACTGACCAGATTGATCACCGACACCGGATGTTTTTGGTGCTTGCGCCAGGCGCGGGCGATCCGTTGTTCCAGTTTGGCGGGATTCCAGGGCAAGTCGAGATTGACGACAACACGGGCGATTTGCAGGTTGAGTCCGGTCGCCGCCGAATCGGTGGCCAGAAACAGGCGGCACTGCGGGTCATGTTTGAAGCGATTGATCTGTTGGCGGCGCTTTTTGGGGGTAAGGCTGCCGGTATGCCAGGCGTAATCGATGCCCGCTTTGGCCAGCCGATGCGCCAGCAGATTCAGCATACGCTCCCATTCCGAGAAGACGATGATCTTGTGGGTGGAATCGCCGGGCAGTTCCGCCAGTATCCGTTCCAGTTCATCAAGTTTGGGGGAGGCCTGAGTTGTTTGATCCAGAATATAAGCGCTGTCGCAGGTCATGCGCATACAGCTCAGCGAGAGCATTAACAGGTCGCGTTCTTTTTTCGTTAAGGGGCGTTTCTTGGCGGTGGCGCTTAACTGCGCCACGGTTCTGTAATGTTCTTCATAAAGATCGCTCTGTTCCCGGGACATGGGAACATAATAGTGATGGATGCTGCGCGGCGGCAATTCGCCTTCAACATCTTCCTTGCGCCGCCGCAGCATGATGGGTTGCAAGCGCTCGTGCATGCGATCCAGGTTTTTGTAGCCGATGGCCTGACCCTTGTCATCCAGTTGATGGAAATCCCTGTTGAAGCGGAATAAAGGCCCGAACAGCCCCGGATCGAGAAACTGGACAATGGAATAGATCTCGTCGATGCGATTTTCCAGCGGCGTGCCGGTCAACACAAACGCATAGGGGCTATGCAGCGCCTTGATGGCGGCGGCGGTTTTGGTCTGCCAGTTCTTAATCCGTTGTGCTTCATCCAGAATAATCAGGTCTGGCTTTAACACCTTGTTGATAAAATCCCCGTCGTAGAGCATTTGCTCATAATTCGCGAGGTAGAAAAAGGCGGGTTGGCGATAGAGAGCGTAGCGGTTTTTCCGTGACCCCTGAATGATGTGCGCGCTGCGATCCGAGAATTTGTCAATTTGCTCCAGCCACTCACTTTTCAGCGATGCCGGGGAGATGACGAGTACCTTTTGCAGCGGGTCCAGCCGGTTCAACAATTCCGCGCCGGCGATGGCCTGCACGGTTTTACCCAAACCCATTTCATCGGCCAGCAGGGCACGGCCGGTAAAGGCCAGGTGCATCATGCCCTCTTGCTGATAGGGATACAGGGGTAGTTTGACCACATCCAGGCTGGTTCGGCCGCTGTGTAGATCCTGTCTAAACCGGCGCTGCGTTGCGCGCTGGTCTGCGGCCCGCTGCAGTTGCTTCAACCACTCCTGCAAGTGGACAGAAATGCGCAGTTGCTGGCGCACACGTTGGGTTTCATTGCTCAGCCGGTCGCGCAGCGCCGCCATGGACTGCAGTGGGTCGCCGTACAAGCTGTCTGTTTCGTCGAAGTAAGCGCGAAGCAGTTGTCTGATTCGCGTATTCTTGCGCAGGGTGGCGGGGTAACGGATTTTGATCCGACCATCGCGGCCATCCCGGTAAATCTCCACCTTGGTATTGGCCGGCTGCCCCTGCCGATACCGGCGTTTGTTCATATTCAGCAGCACCGCTTCGATATGTTTGCAGGTGCCCAGGCCATTGACCTGGAAGTCCTTGCAGGCGCAGCTGTTTATGGGAGTATCCATCGAGCGTATCTCGACTTGGTAG
>JBFGYY010000433.1:0-3303 GCA_041587095.1 Motiliproteus sp.
AAAATCAACCGC
Organism: Motiliproteus sp.; assembly: GCA_041587095.1. Lineage (GTDB taxonomy): Bacteria > Pseudomonadota > Gammaproteobacteria > Pseudomonadales > Balneatricaceae > Motiliproteus. The sequence goes on from JBFGYY010000433.1 coordinate 13, forward strand.
GCGCAACAGCCGCTGCAAGAACAAAAGCAATTTTTAAGCCAAAAAAAACAGGAAACAGGGCTTCACAGATAATGAAGCCGTACTGATGAGAGAAGGGCAGCCTGCCAGCAACACAACGAACGCGAACAGGCCGAACACCAGCAACTAACAAGGGTTACCCCTCGCTATTAATCGTTCGGCACAGAGCCGTGCTTGAGTCGCACATACATCAGAGCGACCGTGATGGCATCCCCCAGTGCGGTGTGCCGTTCGAGGATGGGCAGATTGAGCTTTTTAGCGATCGTATCAAAGCGAAGATCCGTATCGCCGCCGACCTGCTTCCATTTCACAATATCATGATAGACATGCGATAACTCGATCGCCTTGTTCGGCAACCCAAAGCCGTAACGAGGCCGCAGAAATTTATCCAGCATTTTAATATCGAAATTGACGTAGTAGCCAAGAATGGGGCGGTTACCGACAAACTCCAGCACCTGCTCCAGCGCCTCTTCAATCTCCACCCCCTCGGACAGATCCATCCCCCGAATTCTGTGAATTTTGATCGAGTCGCCGGTCAGGCTGTCCGGCTTTTTCAGCTTGATATCCAAGCGCTCGCTGGTCCGCACGCGCTTGCCTTTGATTCGAACCGCGCCAATCGAGAGAATATCGGCCTCAGCAACATTAAGACCGGTGGTTTCACAATCCAGCGACACGACTTCATCGCCATCATAGCTCTCAAACAAAGACGCATAAGGGCCATCTTTATGCTGCTTGCGATCCTGGTAGCAGCGCAAAATTCGCGGGATATACATCCTCTTAATTACCTCTCCAGATGGTAGCGAAGCGACAGGTGCTTCTTAAACTCTTTTACCACATGCAACGCTTCACGCATTAGATCCTTATCCATTCTATCCAGGCGTTGCAGGGCGATCATATTCGGTGATTCGCTGAAGCCCTCCTCATCGATACGACGCAACTGCTGGCGCAAACGTATCTGAACAAAAATCGACAGCGCCTCAACCAACTCGCGCCCCTGGCTGTCGCTGAGCACCTCGCTACGGATCAACTCATCGATGCGATTAAAGGTATTGGTTTCCAGAATACGATTCTGCAGCGCCAGCGTCCGAATACCGTGCACGATCGGGAAAATCCCGCCCTTTTTGATATCGATCCCTTCTTCGCGGTTCTTAATCCCGCCAAAAAGCGTCAGCGGCGTATCAAACACCAGAGATGCCCGGGCAAAGTGGGCAAAGAACACCTTGTTATCGTGCATATGGCGTAAAAACCAGTTACGCGCCGCTTTAAACAGCGCCGGATTCCCCGACACCGGCTTGGCGTCAACGGCAATGGCCAGATTCATCAGCGCATCGCCTTCGCAGGTATTGGCCCAGTCATTCATCCGCGCGGTCCAATCCGACAAATGCTGCACCCAATACGGATTGGAGACCATGATGTTACCCGGACACGGCGGATAGCCGAACTCCATCAGCACCTCGCTGAAGCGATTCAGGAGCCGGTCACGGTCCGGCCAATCCAAACCATCACGCATGATAATGGCGTTATCCTGATCGGTCTTCATGATCTGCTCGCCACGCCCCTCACTGCCCATAACCACCAGACAAACATGGGGAAGAATATCTTCAGGCACCAGCAGCTGAAACAGCTTGGCCATGACCCGCTCATTCATGGCCGACACCAGGTCCATGGCAAAACGCGCCTTGACGCCATGGGAGACCAGTGAGCGTATCAGCTCGTTCAGTCCGTGCGCGGCCTCCGACAGGTCTTCAATAGTTTTCGCCCGCTCGATGCGCAGACCGATAACATGGGAATGGCTGGAAAAATAACTCAGCACATCGGTCAGTTCGACAATCCCCACCAGCGCATGGTCTTTGAGCACCACAACCCGCTCAATCTGCTGCTTGGTCATCAGGATCAGGGCATTAAAGAGGAAATCTCCGGACTCGACAGAAATCAGCCGATAGGTGGCAATTTCTGCCACATCGGTATCCAGCGACATATCTTTTAAAACAACGGCATTGAGCAGATCGGTACCGGTAATCATGCCGTAGCGCTCAGCCTTACGAACCAGCACGCAGTCGACATGCTTGTCGCGCATCAAGGCCGTCGTTTCCTTGATCGTAGTACCGCCTGGCACGACCAGCGGGTCGCGCATACACTCCCCATCGACCTGAGCCAGCATAAACTCGGCCATACCCTGATCATCACCATGCTGGGCGTGTATCTCACTTTTTGCCGCCAGATCGCGACTAAAGTAATCACCGAAACGCGGATTGCTGTACACCAGTTCCAACAACACTTTGGTCGACAGAATGTGCGCAATCGTCTCTTCTTCGGCGATAAAATTATGGATAGCTTTACCTTTCAGCGCCGACCAGGCACCAAAATAGTCTTCGTTGGTGTAACTGACAAAAACGTGCTCATGACCCGTCTCATCGCTCGCCTCGCTCTCACTAACGCGACCTTTGAGAATAATAAACAGCCCTTCTGGCGCCTCTCCCGCTCGAATCAGATACTCACCTTGCTGGTAATAAGCAATATCAAGGTTGGACTCCAGCGTTTTCAGCTCATTCGCATTCAAAAGACTGAACGGCAGGTTCTCGGCATTAAAAGCAGTCGTCATACCTTAGGAACTCCCAGAGAAAAAAAAAGCACACCCGCATTGCTGCCGGTGTGCTTAGAGACCTTCGTCTCAGATCATTTTTTTAGTGATCGTGAGCTTCACCGGCACCGCGTGGGATACGAATATCCTCAACGATTGCCTGAATTTCAGCAGGAGGCGGAGGTGTCATAGAAGACACAGTGAACGCCACGATGAAGTTCAGGATCATACCGACAGTACCAAAGCCTTCAGGCGAGATACCCATGAACATTTCGTCCTTGGTACCACCCATAAACTTGAAGTAGATGATGTAAGCCATGGTGGAACCGATACCGACAACCATACCGGCAATCGCACCTTCTTTGTTCATCCGCTTGGAGAAGATACCCATGATGATCACAGGGAAGAAGGAGGATGCCGCCAGACCGAAGGCCAGTGCAACAACGATGGCTACGAAGCCCGGAGGGTTGATACCGAAGTAACCGGCGACAACGATCGCAACAATCGCAGCCAGACGAGCGTACATCAGCTCCTGCTTATCGGTGATATTCGGATTAACAATCGTCTTCATCAAGTCATGCGAGATCGCCGTAGAGATTACCAGCAGCAGACCCGCAGCGGTTGACAGTGCAGCAGCTACCGCACCGGCAGCAACCAATGCGATTACCCAACCCGGCAGCTTAGCGATTTCA
>JBFGYY010000434.1:0-3288 GCA_041587095.1 Motiliproteus sp.
GAATTCCGACAGATAAAGCGGGACGGCTGGCTGTGATGGCTGTCCGGGTAGAGTGGGACCGGATGGAAGGTATCAGTATCAAATCCCGGGCTAGAGTTGTCACCTGCTTGCTGGCAGCGTTTTACGGGGTTTTGTTAGCAGGATGCAGTGGCAGTGGTTATGCACCGGTAAGTGATCGCTCACTAGGTTGGCGTTCTTACGATTCAGGTGCACCGGTCGCGTCCGCGGTAACCGAGTCCGATGCCACGGAGCATCGGGTTGTCGGTGGCGACACCCTGTATGCCATCGCATGGCGCTACGGCAAGGACTTCCGGGATCTGGCGCGCTTTAATAATATTGGTGCCGATTATATTATCTACCCCGGCCAACGCCTTACGCTTACCCCGCCACAAGCGTTAACACCAGCTGAACCTGCGGAATCGCGCGCGAATCAACCCCGACCCCCGAACTCCGGCCTCGCTTCCGCGAAGCCGGCTGCGGGCCTGCCTTCGGGTTCGTCCCAGTCAAGCGGCGCAGGGTCAAGCACCGCCTCAACTACAGTATCAACAACGGTTTCAACAGCAGCAGCATCAACAACATCAACAACAGTCTCTGCCGTTGCATCACCAACCCGAGTCGGTTCTCAGCCTGTTACGGCGAAGCCGCCCACGCGGTCTCAGGAGGCCGTCGGCAAGGCCAGGACGCCCGCGGCACCGATAGCGATTCCCCCCCCGTCTTCCGTCGCCAAGGCCCGACCGGTTAAAGCTCAACCCGAGTCCGGGGCGGCGCTGGTCTGGAGCTGGCCTGCCAAAGGCGATATCTTGAAGCGCTTTAGCCCCCGGGGCAGGTTGGCCAATGGGCTGGATATCGCCGGGCGCCGTGGTGAGCCGGTGCTTGCTGCAGCGGATGGTAAGGTGGTTTATGTCGGCAGCGGCATTTTGGGCTACGGACAGTTGATCATCATCAACCACAACGAAGAGTATTTAAGCGCTTATGCGCATAACAGCCGCTTGCTGGTCAAAGAGCGGGATGCGGTGACCCTTGGCGACAAAATTGCCGAAATTGGCCATAGCGGTACAACGCGTAGCATGTTACATTTTGAGATTCGCAAGGACGGAAAACCGGTAGATCCTTTGAGGTATCTGCCAAAAAGATAATAATAATCGCTCAGATTGGTCTTACGCAGTTGAATGGATGTTCAAGGCCGGTTTGCGTGCCTGGTGCCGGCCATATGGAAACACTCGAATTACAGGAAACGAAGTCGAGAATTATGAGTGGCAAAGACGATCTTAACGCAGACAATGCGAATACTGGTGATGGTGATAAAGCCGACAGCGTAGATTCGATCATGGATAAAGCGCGTAGTGACGTCCATGATGATCTTCTGAAAGCCCGCCATCTGGATGCAACCCAGATCTATCTGAACGAGATAGGTTTCTCGCCGCTTTTGAGTGCCGAAGAAGAGGTGTATTTCTCCCGCCGTGCGCTGAAGGGGGATGATGCCTCCCGCAAACGCATGATCGAAAGCAACCTGCGACTCGTGGTGAAAATCGCCCGTCGCTATATCAACCGCGGACTGACGCTGCTCGATCTGATTGAAGAGGGCAACCTCGGCCTGATCCGGGCGGTGGAAAAATTTGACCCGGAACGCGGATTCCGCTTTTCAACCTATGCTACCTGGTGGATTCGTCAAACGATTGAGCGGGCGATCATGAATCAGACCCGAACCATTCGGTTGCCGATTCATGTGGTCAAAGAGCTGAATGTTTACCTGCGTGCAGCGCGTCAGCTTGCGCATCGTCTTGATCACGAGCCGACCTGCGAAGAGATCGCAGAGATGCTCGACAAACCGGTTGAGAACGTCAAGCGTATGCTGGGCCTGAATGAGCGTGTCAGCTCGGTCGATACCCCGGTGGGGCAGGATTCTGAAAAATCGCTGTTGGAAACGATTCCCGATACCGAAGCAGCTGACCCTGAGACCTGGCTGCAAAATACCAATCTGGTCGGCCGGCTGGATGAGTGGCTGTCATCCCTGCCTGAAAAGCACAGCGAGGTGCTGGCGCGCCGTTTCGGCTTACGTGGTCACGAGATGAGCACGCTGGAAGAGGTGGGTAGCGAGATTGGCTTAACCCGTGAACGTGTGCGTCAGATTCAGGTTGAAGCGCTGCGACGCCTGCGTGAAATCGTTGAAAATAACGGTTTGAGCGGCTCGGATCTGCTGGAATAGTCCGCGAAGGATTCAGTGGTGAGTGAGGCCCTGGCTATGTTTCAGGGCCTCATTATTATCAGCTTATCTGTTTGACGACCGCGTAAAACCCCCGCCTTTTAGCTAGCTTCAGCGTTCCAGCAATTTTATTTTGTCCGGCTTTCCTTTCCAGTCGTCGGCATCAGCAGGGGCATCGATCTTTTCGCTGATATTGGGCCAGCTTTCTGCCAGATCGGCATTCAGTTGCATAAAGTGCTGCTGATCGGGCGGTAGATCTTCTTCGGCAAAGATCGCGTCTGCAGGGCACTCGGGCTCGCACAGGGCGCAGTCAATGCATTCGTCCGGATGAATGACCAGAAAGTTCGGTCCTTCGTAGAAACAGTCCACCGGGCAGACTTCGACACAGTCGGTGTATTTACACTTGATGCAGTTTTCTGTGACTACGAATGTCATACAACTTGCTCCTTTTGATCTGTGGCCGCGAGCGCCCAGTCAGTATAGACACTGTTTTGCGGATAAAGGGCAGTGAATCTTGACGTAGAAACGGGTCTACAGCGGCTCGCGTGTCTGCTTCTTGAATTGAGCGCCTTTAAGTTCAAGTATCGCCTGGTCCAGAGCCTTAACCAGTTGCAGGTTTTGGCCGGACTTTTCCGAAACAGCAAAGAATATTTCGCTGCTTTGAATGGGGCTGGCAACTACGTCATTTAATTGCAATTCAGACAGAGCCTGTTCACTCGGGCGACGATAGTTGATCACGACATCGACTTTGTTCTCTGCCAACAACCCGAAGGCTTGTTTGTGGCTATCGGCAATGGTGATGCTCAGCTGATTGTCCGGGGCCAGTAGTTGATTCAACAATCCGCCGTAACCATAACCCCGTAGCAGCGCAACACGCTGATTGCGAAGTGCGGCGATTGAGCTGACCGACGGGTGTTGCTTTGAGTGGTAGGCTTCCAGGTACATCGTATCGACCGGGTACTGCGAATAGCTGGTTTTACCCTGCAGTAACGGGTGCTGAATCACCATCAGCATGTCGATATCCCCGTGTACGACTTCTCTGAGCGCCTGGGGTACCGGCATAAACTTCGCCTCCCAGCTCATAC
>JBFGYY010000435.1:0-3287 GCA_041587095.1 Motiliproteus sp.
ACCAGCACGCCTTGGTAAAGACAGGCCTGCTCTCGCCCCAGGCGAGCCGCCAAAGTGACTTTACCCGCCGCGAGATCGGTTTCAATATCCCGGATGTTATTGACGTTGAGCACACCGGTGCACAGCAGACCCGCCACCGTCGCAGGCAGCCAGATTGACGGATCAAGGGCTCCCGTCTGCAGGAAATAGCCACCACCCACGGCCACCAGGCCAAAGAAGATAAACACGGCCAGATCGCCGAGCCCGACATAGCCATAAGGTCGTCGACCAACCGTGTAGGTGATGGCCGCGACAATGGCGGCGATTCCAACCGCCAGTAGCGTCAGCCAGGCTTCCAGGCTCAACTGCGCCTGCCAGAGCAGGAGCAAACCGGAACATAAAGTCAGAACTGTCAGGCCATACAAGGCCCTTTTCAGCGCCTGAGGCGAAATCAACCCGGCCTGTAAAACCCGTTGCGGCCCTTGCCGGGCGGCAGTATCCACACCACTGAGACCGTCGCCATAATCGTTGGCCAGATTGGAGAGCACCTGCAGTTCCAATGCGGTCAGCAACGTCAGCAAGACAACCCGCCAGTTGAGCGGCCCTTCGGCACAAGCCAGCGCCATCCCCAGTACGATACTACCAATGGCCAGTGGCAGTGTCCGCAGTCGCATCGCCTGCATCCAGATATTGATCGACACTATTCTTGTGTTTCCATTGTCTAAACCTGCAGAAATTCGAGCTAATTGACATATTTAATGGATTAAAACACTATAATCAATGTCATGGAATGGCCTGACAGATCAAATAGTTCGGGCAGTTTGTGTCGGTAACTAATAGTTTCCAAACGCTAAACAGGGAGCGTCTACTTTTGCGCGTTTTATTCAGCAACGCAGCCGCCGGTTCCGGTGAGGTCCGCACACCAGTAAGTCTCGACTTACGGATCGATAACCACGCCGGTCACTGTCGGGCCCTCCCTGTAAAAGGCTCGCTCCATGTACGCTTCTGAAGCCGTTTCGTCTCAGGCAACCCCTGACACTATCGCAGTGCATTGGCGGCACGCCGTCGATGCGCTCATTCAACAGTTGCAGCATTGCGATACGACCACCCTTGTCGCGACCAACGTTCAGCTACGCCAGGCGCTGCCCAGTGGGGCATCGGCGCTGAACCTGACTAATTGGCTCGCCAGCCAGCCAGGGCAGCGCAAATTCTACTGGCGCTCCCGTGACGGAGAACATGAGGTCGCAACCCTGGACATAGCGCTGAGCCTGGAGGACCGCGACGCCGAGTCCTGGCTCGATTCCGGTCAACTGGCCTCCAGTTCACAGACCTATTACTGGGTCTCCGGTTTTTGTACCGCCGACAAGGGCTGGCCAGATTACCCGCAACAACTGTTGTTTTTGCCGCAGATTGAACTTTGCCGTCAAAACCGGCGGCTCTGGCTGTGCGCCAACCTCACCCAGCAAACGCCGCCCTCCGTATTGATCAAGCGGCTACGGCAGCTTCATGTTGAGATCACACCGCCTCCGGCTCACTCGCTACATTCAATCTCACGTGACGATTGTCCAACGCTGCCGGACTGGAGAAAAATGATTTCAAGGGCCCAGCGGCGGATCAGCCAAAACGGGCTACAAAAAGTGGTTCTGAGCAGGAAAACCACGCTCAAAAACCATACCTCGATAGATTTTTGGGCGCTATTTCACCAATGGCAACAAGAAGCGATCAATGGCTATCAAATTGCGTTGCAGCTAAGCCTTCACACAGGCTTCATCTCCTTTACACCGGAAAGTCTTTATCGGCGCGAAAAAGACCAGTTGGCAACTGAGGCGTTAGCAGGAACCCTGCCCCTGCCCTCGAAGATAAACCAGACGTCGGAAGCCGCAGAAAAGTGCTACAAACAGAATGATCTCGAAACGGTTGATGCCAAAATCCGCCACGAACACGCGCTGGTTGTTAACGATGTTCTCGACAAACTCCAACCCTGTGCCACCAGCGTCGAGCGTTGCGGGCCGATCCAACTGCTACCACAACGTAACCTTCAGCATTTGTATCAACCCATTAAGGCGCAACTCAAAAAAACGGATTGTGATGGCGACTTAATCCGAACGCTGCACCCCACCGCAGCCGTTAACGGGCTACCCGCACAACAGGCATTAACTCTAATCCGCGCTCAGGAAACCTTCGATAGGGGGTGGTATGCGGGCTGTTGCGGACCGCTGAGCGCGAAAAAATCCGAGCTGGCCGTCGGTATTCGCTGCGCCAGGGTCGATGCCGATCAACTCCATCTGTATGCCGGCGCGGGCATTGTGCAAGGCTCTGAGGCTGAGATGGAATGGCAGGAGTTGGAGCAAAAAATCGCCCTACCCCTGTCGCTCTTTAACCCTGCGGGCCTGACGCATCCAGGCAATGCTGCCGTCAGCAAACAGGTATTGGACCTGCCACAAAACCAACACCCGCCCCAACCGAACAACAGTCGCCAGCCTCAATCACATCCCTGTCGACCAGGCTCGCAATGGGAGCAGAAGAGACCACATGTTTCCGACCTATCACCCTTCGCTTAACCAACTCTGGTCGCACCTTCTGCTAGAAGAGCTCTGCCGCTGGGGCGTCTCACACTGTTGCCTGGCTCCCGGATCGCGCTCAACACCGCTGGTGATGGCCGCAACACAGATACCCCGGCTGCAACTGCACCATCATTTTGACGAGCGCGGTCTCGGCTTTCTTGCGCTGGGGCTAGCCAAAGCCTCCAATACAGCCGTCGCGGTGATCACCACCTCGGGATCAGCGGTGGCCAACCTGTATCCGGCGCTGATTGAGGCGCACCACAGTGGCGTGCGCCTGATTATTATCAGCGCTGACCGCCCGCCACACCTGCACGACTGCGGAGCCAACCAGAGTATTCGTCAGACTGGATTGTTCGCCGACTATCCCCGCGCCAGGATCGAACTGGATCCCCCATCGCAGTCAATAGCATCCAAGGCATTACTGACACTAGTCGATCAGGGTATGGCCGATATCCAGACCGCAGCCGGCGGTGTACTACATATCAACTGTATGTTTGACGAACCGCTTTATCCGCAGAATCCACCAATCGATTTCAGCGACTACCTGCGTGAACTCGACGACTGGCGCAACCACAAGCACCCGCTCAACCGAGTCAGCGAAGCCACTGCGCTGGACCTGCCGCAAGCCGATGACTGGCAAACATTCATCAACACACCCGGGCTGATCGTAGCCGGCGCGCTGTCCGACCAGACCAGCGCCCAGGCCGTCTTAACCTTAGGAGCAAAACTCGGTTGGCCGGTACT
>JBFGYY010000436.1:0-3282 GCA_041587095.1 Motiliproteus sp.
CTGAACCGCTTGTACCCAGGCTGCTGCCGGCCTTGGTAAAGACCGAGCGAACCTGAGACACCGTCCGGTTCACATTGTCAGTCATGGTTTCAACCAGAATGGCAGTACCGCCCGCACCATAACCCTCGTAGGTCAACTCGTCGTAGTTATCGCCTTCACCGCCGCCCGCACCACGCTGAATCGCCTTCTCCAGAGTGTCGCGTTTCATGTTGGCGCCTAAGGCCTTGTCGACAGCCAGACGCAGACGCGGGTTGTCAGCCACCACTGCGCCGCCCTCTTTGGCCGCAACCACCAGCTCACGAATCAGCTTGGTGAAAATCTTGCCCCGCTTGGCATCCTGCGCCGCCTTGCGATGTCTGATATTGGCCCATTTACTATGACCTGCCATGATTAACTCCTCTATTCTGGCCCCCGCAGAACGGGGGCCTTAATGTCGGGATAAATATCAGGATTCAGTGGCTTCTTTGCGCACCCGAATACTCAGTTCACGCAACTGTGCGGAGCTGACTTGACCGGGAGCCGCCGTCATCACACAGGCCGCGCTTTGGGTTTTCGGGAATGCGATCACTTCTCGGATTGAATTGGCACCGGTCATCAGCATCACCAGCCGGTCCAGTCCGAATGCCAGGCCACCATGCGGTGGTGCACCGAACTTCAGGGCATCCAGCAAGAAGCCAAATTTTTCCCGCTGTTCCTCGGGCGAAATCGCCAGAATATCGAACACGGTTTCCTGCATAGCCTGATCGTGAATACGCACCGAACCGCCACCCAACTCGGTACCGTTCAGGACCATGTCGTAGGCACGGGACAATGCTGCAGAAGGATCAGCCTTCAGGGCTTCAGGCGAGCACGAAGGCGCGGTGAACGGGTGATGCAACGCGGTCAGGGAACCATCGCTGTTTTCCTCGAACATCGGGAAATCAACGACCCACAACGGCGCCCACTCGCCTTCGATCAGCTCAAGGTCGGCGCCAACCTTGCAACGCAGCGCGCCCAGGGCTTCGCTGACGATAGTGCCTTTATCAGCACCAAAGAACACGATATCACCATCGGCCACGTCCAGACGGGCCATGATCTGCAGGGTCACATCGTCACCCAGGAACTTAATGATGGGCGACTGCAGGCCTTCGATACCCTTGGCCAGTTCATTGACCTTGATCCAGGCCAGACCGCGTGCGCCGTAGATACCGACAAACTTGGTGTACTCGTCGATCTGCTTGCGGGTCAGCTTGGCGCCACCGGGTACTTTCAAGGCAGTCACACGGCCTTTAGGATCGGCTGCGGGGCCACTGAAGACTTTAAAGTCGACGCTGGCCATCAGATCTTTAATATCCACCAGTTCCAGCGGGATACGCAAGTCCGGCTTGTCAGAGCCATAACGCTGCATCGCTTCGGCAAAAGGCATACGCGGGAATTCGCCCAGATCGACACCCTTAAGCTCCAGGAACAACTTGCGGATCATGTTCTCGGTGATCGCCATGATCTGCTCCTCGTCCATAAACGAGGTCTCAATATCAATCTGGGTAAATTCTGGCTGACGATCGGCACGCAGGTCTTCATCGCGGAAACATTTCGCGATCTGGTAGTAACGGTCCATACCGGCAACCATCAATAACTGCTTGAACAGCTGCGGGGATTGCGGCAAAGCGAAGAAATGACCTTCGTGGGTACGGCTCGGTACCAGATAATCCCGGGCACCTTCCGGTGTGGCACGGGTCAGAATCGGTGTTTCAATATCCAGGAAGCCGTTATCGTCCAGATAGTTGCGGATAACATTGGTGATCTTGGAGCGCAGACGCAGTTTGGTCAGCATCTCGGGACGGCGCAGGTCCACGTAACGGTACTTCAACCGCACATCTTCGCCAACCTTCTGATGGTCATCAAGCTGGAACGGAGGCGTATCCGCTTTGTTAAGAATGACCAGCTCTTTACCCAGAACTTCGATCATGCCGGTAGGCATTTCGGGGTTTTCGGTGCCGGCAGGGCGCGCACGTACGCGACCCGTGATCTGGACGACATACTCGTTGCGCAAACTGTTGGCCAGGGCAAAGCTCTCAACCGTATCGGGGTCGAACACCACCTGTGCAATACCATCGCGGTCACGCACATCCAGGAAGATAACGCCCCCATGGTCGCGTCGACGGTGAATCCAGCCACACAGGGTGACTGTTTCGTCTACCAGAGTCTCATTCAGAACGCCGCAATAATGGCTGCGCATAGTCAGTTCCTAATTCGTTTTGTCATAATTCGTCGGATAGCCCCGGCAGAATGCCAAGGCATATAAATCGGTTGGCTCTTAGTTGCTGGCGGATTTATTCCCAGCAGAACCGGCGTTGTCCCCGGCAAGATTTTTCTTGGCCCCGGTTTTAAAATCGGTCTCGTACCAGCCACTGCCGGCCAGACGGAATCCCGGCGCTGAAATCAGCTTACCCAGCGTCGGCTTGGAGCATGCGGGACAATCTGTCAGTGGCGCATCACTAATTTTCTGCAGCGCTTCCATCTGATGGCTGCACTCTTGGCACTGGTATTCATAGATAGGCATAGCGTTAACCCAAAATAACATCGAGACAAACAAACCGGCGATTATACCCGCAAAAACGCCGATCAAACAGCCTGCAACGGGGTTTGATCGGCGTTGTGTCAGATAGATGCGCGCAGCCACAGCCATTCAGGCTCGCTTCAGCGCGCCCTCACAGCCAACAGCGCTTCATGCATTGCTGCTCGGTAACTCTCAGACAGACTTAAAAGGGGCCGACTCATCCATCAAAAACACCAATCGCTGGCGAATAGAGTCGATCTGCTCGCTACTGTAGGGTTGCGCAGGCTGTTTGCCCCACACCGGCGCCGGCCAGGCCGCATCGTCTTCATGCCGCACCACATGATGCACATGCAGTTGCCGGACAATATTTCCCAGCGCAGCGACATTCATCTTGTCAGCCGCAAAAATGTCACACAGATTTTCTGACAGAAAGCTCGACTCCTGGCTCAACTGGATCTGATCCGCCTTGGATAAATGATAAACCTCACTGACTTCAGAGCGGCGCGGGACCAGAATAAACCACGGATAAGACGCATCGTTCATCAGCAAGAGTTTACACAGGGGAAAATCACCCAGCTCGATACAATCGTGCTTTAAGCGGGCATCCAGTTCGAACGGATGCAGCTCCGGATCAAAATCATGGGACAGGTCATAATCCAGTACCAGCTCGTCCATTATCGACTCCTTCTAGGTCAGTGTATTTCTTGAGTATAAACCAAGCCAACCCGTTCAGGATCAGACTC
>JBFGYY010000437.1:0-3273 GCA_041587095.1 Motiliproteus sp.
CCATTTAACAGTTTTCTGATCGGATCGATGAGATCCATCGCCAACAGGCCGCGTTCACCGTACAGGTTCGCGCAAGCATCAGCGGCTGAAGCGTGTGCCTGAACGGCTGCCGCGGCGGCAACCTGCAGAGGAAATTGCTGGGCAACCAGCGCTGCAACCACCCCGCCCAGCACATCCCCCATCCCGCCACTGGCCATGCCCGGATTGCCCTGCCGGCATAACAAGGTTTGATCCGCACTGCGGATCAGTGTGCCGGCGCCCTTCAAGACGCAGATGCCGCCGAATAGCTGCTGTATCTGTTCGGCCGCCGCAAAGCGATCGGCCTGAATCCGCGCAGAATCACAGTCGAGTAAACGGGCGGCTTCACCGGGATGTGGCGTCAATATCCAATTTTTCCGATACCGCTGCTCAACCAACTGCCCCTGCAACAGCAGGTTCAGTGCATCGGCATCGACGACCATGGGCAAACCGCTGCCCTGAACGGCGTGCAGCAGTTGTCCGGACCAGGCGTCTTTCCCCAGGCCCGGCCCGATCAGGACCACCGTCGCTCGCTCAAGCAGCGGCGCAATCTCCTGACCCGAACGCACGCCGTATACCATCGCTTCGGGACATAATGTATGGCACTGCCCGACATGCTCCGCCCGGGTTGCAACCGTCACCAAGCCCGCGCCACTGCGTGCGGCGCTGCGGGCGGCCATCGCTACGGCTCCCCCCATCCCCTGATCACCGCCGACCACCAGAACATGGCCGAAACAACCTTTATGACTATTGCGCGCCCGCCGCGGCAGGTTTGCCGCGAGATAACCTTCACCGAGCGACGCTACAGCGCTCGGCACGCGCGCGCGGATATCCGGCGCAATCTGCAGGTCATCGAACAACAGTTCACCGCACTGCTCCACGCCCTGATGGGTCAGCAAACCCTGCTTAGTGCCGATAAACGTCACCGTCAAATCGGCACTCACCGCGTGCCCCAGTATGCGACCGGTATCGCTGCATAAGCCGGAGGGGATATCCAGCGCGACTACCGGCAGCCCGCTTTGGTTGATCCATTCAATGGCCGCTGCATGCTCATCACGTACCGGACCGGTAATCCCGGTTCCCAGCAGCGCATCGACGACCAGATCGAACTCACTTGCCTGTCGCTGCGGGTCAAAATCCTTGATGACAACGCCGCGCGCCTCGGCCCAGGCCAGCGCTTGCTTGGCTTCACCCTGCAGGCGAGCGCGAGCAGACTCGGCGTTCAGCAGCATCAACGTCACCGCCCAGCCCTGTTCCTGAGCCAGACCGGCGATAACCAGCCCGTCACCGCCGTTATTACCGCTGCCGCACACCAGAACGATGCGTCCGGCATCGGGCCAACGGCGGCGCAATGCACGAAAAGCGGCCCGTCCGGCCCGCTTCATCAACTCAAAGCCGGGAATGGCCCCCTGCTCTATCGCCAGGCGATCCAGAGTCCGCGTCTGCTGCGCCGAGTAGAGCGGCATTATGATATGGTTGCTGTCTGGCATAACACAGGGGGCCTTCGGTAAAATTTAGTGAATTATACGATCCATCCGCCGCCGGCACCATGCACCCACAAGACGTACTGATGATGAAAACTGAAAACGACCATTCCGGGCCCGGCAACTTGCCGACCGATACCGCCGCCTGGCAGTCACTGGTCGGGGAAATTCGTGGCTGGGCGCAAGAGCTCGGCTTTCAGCAGCTGGGAATCTGCGTGCCTGAACTCGATGCGCAGCGCGAGCGCCTGAATGACTGGCTTGCCCGGGGCTATCAGGGGCAGATGAGCTTTATGGAACGTCACCAGGAGCTCCGGCTTGACCCCGACCTGCTGCATCCCGGCACCCAGCGCATCATCAGTGTCCGTATGGATTATCTCCCCCCCGAGGTCCAGACGTTGCGTGTGCTGCAAAACAGCAGCCTGGGATATATCTCCCGGTACGCCCTGGGCCGGGATTACCATAAATTCATGCGCAAGCGGCTGACCCAACTGGCGAAAAAGATAGAAAGCAGAATAGGCGCTTTCGGCCACCGTGCGTTCGTCGACAGCGCGCCGGTACTGGAAAAAAATCTGGCTCAGCAGTCCGGTCTCGGCTGGCAGGGAAAACACAGCCTGCTGATCAACCGCAAGGCGGGTAGCTACTTTCTGTTAGGGGAGTTGTTTGTCGACCTGCCGCTTCCGGTTGACGCAGCCTATTCTGAAGAGCATTGCCGGCGCTGCACCGCCTGCCTCGATATCTGCCCGACCAAGGCGTTTCCTGAACCCTATGTTCTGGATGCCAGCCGCTGCATCTCCTACCTGACCATCGAGCACAAGGGGTCAATTCCGCTTGAGCTGCGCCCGCTAATGGGCAACCGAATCTTCGGCTGCGACGATTGCCAGCTGGTCTGTCCCTGGAACCGCTATTGTCATTTTACCGACGAAACCGACTTCCACCCCCGCCACCAACTGGACCAACGCAGTTTGATCGACCTCTTCGCATGGGATGAGGCGACGTTTCTGCAGCGCACCGAAGGGTCGGCGATCCGCCGCACCGGCTACGAATGCTGGCAGCGCAACCTGGCCATCGCTCTGGGCAACAGTGGTGATAGCGGCGAATCGCTCGCGCGGCTACAGGCGCGCAGGGAAGACGCGTCGCCGCTGGTGCAGGAGCACATCGACTGGGCCATATCACGGCTGCTCAGTCACGCCGAACCCGTCGCGCTCCCGCTAACCGAGCAGCACCCCCGTAAAGTCAGGCACCTGCTCTGAAAACAGCTGTCAGCAGGGGTTACCTGGCGCAAACAAGCCTGACCAAAATGGCCCGCTCATACATGATGCCGGGGCCACTCCAGACGCAGGTCTGCACTATGATTCGGACATGCGGATAAAGTGCTCACGGTAATGGCGCAGCTCGTTAATGGAGTCACGCACATCATCCAGCGCCAGATGCGCACCGCTCTTGGTCACGCCTGCCAGCACATCAGGACGCCAGCGGCGCGCAAGCTCTTTCAGCGTGCTGACATCCAGGTTGCGGTAGTGAAAAAACGCCTCTAACTCGGGCATATAGCGCACCAGAAAACGCCGGTCCTGGCCGATGCTATTGCCGCAGATGGGCGACTTACCCGCCGGTACATACTGACGCAGGAACGCCAGCGTCTCCTGCTCTGCGGCCCGGCAATCGGTCTGGCTGGCGCGTACACGCTGCGTTAAACCTGACTGACCATGCTGGCGGGTACACCATTCATCCATTCCATCCAGAACCGCATCGGGCTGATGAACGGCAATGGCCG
>JBFGYY010000438.1:0-3269 GCA_041587095.1 Motiliproteus sp.
CCGGATTCTTCCGCGATCTGCAGGCTGCTGCCGGTTAGGTCATTGATCTCTTGCGCCGATTTCTGACTGGTTTCCGCCAACTTGCGCACCTCACCGGCAACCACGGCGAAACCGCGTCCGTGTTCGCCGGCGCGGGCGGCTTCGATGGCGGCGTTCAGCGCCAGCAGGTTGATTTTGTAGGCGACATCTTCGATGACCCGAACCTTGCCCGAGATATCCTGCATGGCGGTAACGGTCTGTGCCACGGTACGCCCGCCTTCCCCGGCATTGTTAGCGGCCTGGGATGCAAGCTTTTCGGTGCGCAGGGCGTTGTCGGTATTCTGTTTGATGGAGGCATGCATCTGTTCGACGGTGGCACTGGTCTCCTCCACCGCAGCGGCCTGTTGCGTGGTGTTCTGGCTCAGGGCCTGAGCGGTGGCGCTGACCTCTTGCATGGCCAGCGTCACCGAGTCGGCGACCTCGTAGACCTGGCCGACCACATCGGCAAGTCGTTGTTTCATGTCGAGAACGGCGGCGAGGATCCCGCTGTGGGCTCTGTCATCATCGGGGCCCCGGGTCAGGTTGCCTTCGGCGATGGATTCGGCGATACGAATTACGGTGGCGGGTTCACCGCCGACCTGGCGCAAAATCGAGCGGCTGATAAGAAACACCATGACCAGTGTGAGCAGGATCAGCGTCGTAGAAATGCCGACGGTGATAAACAGATTCCGGGCTGCATCGGACGACAGTTGCGCGGTCAGGCGCGACATGTCAGCAGCGAGCCGGTCTTCGACGCTTTTAAGTTTATTGATTCGTTCACTGGACTGCGCGAACCAGTATTCAGGGTCGACGGCGGGCAGCGCTGCAGAAGACTGGCCGGCTTCGGCCGCGATCTGGCGCAGCCGTTTCACTTCGTCGATGGCTTTGCCGCTCAGGCTGGCTTGAAAAAACCGGTATTGATCGGGGGTGGCGAAGCTGGCGAAGAAATGGCTGTGGGTGTTCTGGTTGGCATTCAGGGTGATAAATTTTTGCAACAGACCGGGTCCGAAACTGCCGCGACCGAAGGTGTTGCTCAGCACGGCGCGTTCAATACCAGCATTCTCTTTGATCAGAAGCGCATGGATATAGGTGATCATTTGGCTGCTGAATTGCGTCTGGCTCCCCAGTTGCGAAAAGCGCGTGATAACGGCTAACAACTCGCGGATGATTTGCGAATAATAGGCCACCGAGTCACCGACCCCGATTGACAGCTCGTCGACCCGGGTGCGGATCTTCTGGCGTTGCAGCAAGGCCGACTGCACAGTGTCGATCGGCATAACGATACGCGTGTCTAAGCCGGAGGCATCGAAGGTTTCCAGAAAAATCGCGAAGGCTTGCAAGCGCGATTCGGTCAATGTGCGTTGCGCCGGCAGCTTAGCGGCGAAACTACGTCCCTGGCTGCCGATAAAACCGGCGGACATGCCGCGTTCTTTCTGGAGTTCGTGCACCAGTGCGCTGGCATTGACCGCAAACCCGGACATCTGTTCGAGTTGGTTTGCTTCCTGCAATTTTTGGCGATCGTCGGTCAGCGCCAGAGCGCTAAAGTACAAAATACCCAGCAGCGGTAGTAACGCGATGAAGAACAGTTTGCGGCGCAGGGGCATCGTCGACAGCTTGAACATGAAACACCTCGATATCCGTATGTCATCAGTATTCCCTTGTGAGCAACGGAATTCCTCAAGGGCCAGACCTGACTTTAGAGGAATATCGCTTGCGCGCAATTGATTTAAGTCAGAAATTCGGTATTTCTCCGTACCTTGAGAGTCGCAGGTATCTTCCTTACGGGACATGAACCGGGTCATGGTTTATGGCGGATATTGCTCATGGTTACGTCGGCGACGGCTGCCAGTTTAGTTGTGATCAGCCCCCTTGAATTATTTTTCCGCGCCCCTAGATAGGCAAATACAGCGTCAGGAAGCTGAAGTCAGATCCTGATCCGTCTGTATTTACCCACAATACGTATTGCTCAATGGAGAATATGTTATGAACGCAATTGATTTTTCACCCCTGTACAGAAGTTCGGTCGGTTTCGATCGTTTGGCCTCGTTGCTGGATCAGTCGCTGCAGCAGAGCAAGAGCAGCAATGGTTACCCGCCCTATAATATCGAGCTGGTGGGGGAGAACAGCTACGCGATTTCGCTGGCGGTGGCCGGCTTTGAAGAGAGCGATCTGGAGCTTCAGGTAGAAAACGGGGTGCTGACCGTACGCGGCTCAAAAAACCATGACGATGAGCAGCGACAATTCCTTTATCAGGGCATCGCAACCCGGGGCTTTGAGCGTAAGTTCAGCCTGGCAGACCATGTAGAAGTGAAGTCGGCGAACCTGAAGAACGGCATGCTGAGCATCGATCTGGTTAAGGAGATACCGGAAGCGATGAAGCCGCGCCGGATCAATATCGGCAACGGGGCTGGTTCCATCGAGCATAAAGCCTCGAGCAAAGTCGCTTAACCGACACGGGGCGGCCCGGTAAGCGTGGCCGCCCCTCTGGTTTAATGCAGCTGTAAGCTGCAGGCTTCAGGCTTCAGGCTACAAGCTGCAGGCCACATCTATCGCACACCGCACACCAAACACCAAACACCAAACACCAAACACCAAACACCAAACACCAAACACCAAACGCCACACCTTCTCATTCTGCTGCTTTGCCGCTTTATGCGCTTTCCGACGCCGGGCCGATGCATATAAGCGAGGTCTTAACTGGCGAAGTCCTTAATCTGGGCCATAGTTAGTTTGGGGGAAGGGTACTTGACGACAGTGACGCGTGACGGCTCGCTACGGGTGACAGCCTTTGCGTGTAATCGCCGTTGACGTCGTAGCCGTTTTGCGCGATAGCCGTTGCAGGTGATCGCCGTTGAGGAACATAGCTTCGCCAAGGCTGGCACAGGTTAGGGGGGGATGATGCAGCAGCCGACAAGAATGAGCGGCGTGCAACCTGCGGCGCAGGACGGGCCGCCCGACGGCATCGCTGCACCGATGCCAATCGGCACCATCAGCGAGGTACATGGGCCTGTAGTCGTGGCGGCTTGCCATCCGCTGCCGCCATTGCAGCAGGCGTTGTACGCTCAGATTGGTCGTGATCGCTATGTGTTAGAGGTGCATCAGCACCTGGACGACCGGCATATCCAAGCGATCACCCTGCATGAAACTCAGGGGCTGCACCGGGGGCTGCCCCTGTTCGACAGCGGCGCTCCCCTGCATGTGCCCGTGGCCCCTGATTGTCTCGGCCGCCTGCTGAACCTGTTCGGTGAACC
>JBFGYY010000439.1:0-3268 GCA_041587095.1 Motiliproteus sp.
GATGCGAGGGTCGTCAGTACCCTTAGGGCCGCTTTGTATATAGCCCCTCCTGTTGAGCAAGGACACCGTGTTCACAGACAGGGCGTTCGTTGCTACTCAGAAAGCAAAAAAGAGCTCAGGGTGTAAGGTTAAGGCTGTAAGGTTAAGGGTGTGATTGATGCGCTATCCCGTTTGACGCGCGCGTTCTGCATCCAGCAGGGCCTGTTTACGCTCCAGCCCCCAACGATACCCCCCCAGTCCGCCATCGCCTCGTAACACACGGTGGCAGGGTACCAGCACGCCAATACGGTTTCTGGCACAGGCTGATGCGACGGCCCGTACCGCGTTGGGTTTGTCGATCTGAGCGGCCAGTTCACTGTAGCTGAGAATATCGCCTTCTCTGATGCGCAACAGAAATTGCCAAACTTGCATCTGAAAGGCCGTGCCGCGCATATCCAGTGGCAAATCGGGTCTGGGGGCTCCCTGGCTGATGTGCTGATCCAGAGCCTGTATCCAGGCGTCGAGTTCCGGCGTGTCGATCGCAGGCGAGGCGCGCAGCTCGGCTTGCGGGAATTCCGCTTGCAGCTTGCTGACCAGCGACGCGTTATCGTCGCCAAACTGCGCGAAGCAGACGCCTTTCTGCGTGGCGGCCATCATCAAGAGTCCCAGCGCCGTATCCCGGCACGCGTAGCTGATTATTTCACCGGCCCCGCCCGCCCGGTAAGCCTTCGGGGTCATGCCTATATTGCGGGTAGCTTCGCCGTAGACGCGGCTGACGGAGCCGAATCCCGATGAGAAGATCGCATCGGTAATCCCTTCACCCTCCTGCAGCGACTGTTTGAAACGCTGCATTCTGGCGGCATCCTGATAGGCTTTGGGTGAAACGCCAAAGGCGTCTTTGAACGTGCGCTGTAACCGTGACGGCGACAGACCGGCAATAGCGGCCAGGGTAGCGAGTGTGAGTCGCTCATCGGCATGTTTTTCAATATGACGGGCGATCTGCACCAGCCGGTCAACGCGCGGTGTTCCCGCCGTCTGACAGCGTTTACAGGGGCGAAACCCGGCCAGTGTGGCGGCTTCAATGCCCGGAAAAAACCGCAGGTTTTCGGGTTTGGCCGGGCGGGAGCTGCAGGACGGCTTGCAGAATACCCCCGTGGTGATTACGCCGTAGCAAAAACGCGCGTCGCACGACGCATCCCTCGCGGCTACGGCGGCCCGCATCTCCTGTTCTGGTGGCATTTTCATGGTTGTGCTCTTGATCTGACGTTGATAGCACCTATAAGACCCGACTTAGACGCGTGCTGCCATCCGTTTATTGCTAAGACATTATAAACGTCGCGACGTTATCGCTTTTCAGCGCACCGGGCTGATTTGAATCGTGGCAATAAAAAATTGCGCGCAAGAATCAGATGGTTTGTCTTCGCAGGCTTCACTAAGATAGCACTCAGCAGGGATGTCCCAAAAACTAAAGTTTCTAAAACACGTGTCCCTAAAACCCATGTCCTCAAAAAATGCCCCCACACGGATGGCTTAAGAGCGGAGTGCAGCATGTCATCATCGATCAACACCTCAATGGGCGCGCGTGAATGGGCAATGCTGCTGGTACTGTCCCTGTTGTGGGGCGGCTCGTTTTTCTTTATCGGAGTGGCGGTGGTTGATCTGCCGCCACTGACCATCGTTGCGCTGAGGGTCGGGATAGCCGCTCTCGCGTTGTGGAGTATCGCCCTGGCGATGGGGCTTCGTCCCCCGCGGGATGTGAAGATTTGGGGCGCTTTTCTGTGCATGGGGTTACTGAACAATGCGATCCCCTTCGTGTTGATAGTCTGGGGGCAGACGCAGATTGCCTCGGGACTCGCATCCATCCTTAACGCAACCACGCCGCTGTTCACCGTCGTTGTGGCCGGAATGCTGCTGCCTGACGAACGTGCCACACCGTTGAAACTGGCCGGTGTCACGGTCGGTTTTCTGGGTGTTGTGGTTATGCTTGGGGTACCCGCTATCGGCGAAGGGGCCAGCACACTGGCACAGGTGGCCATCATGGGAGCGGCGCTGTCTTACGCCTGCGCCGGGGTCTTTGGACGTCGATTTAAGAAAATGGCGGTAAGCCCTCTTGTGACAGCGGCTGGCCAGGTGACGGCGTCGGCGCTTGTGATGGCGCCCATTGCCTGGCTGGTTGACGGGCCTCTGGACGTGGCGGGGCCCAGTGCCGGGACCTGGGCGTCGATCATATCGCTGGCGGTTCTGTCAACGGCGGTTGCCTACGTCATCTATTTCAAACTGCTCGGGTCAGCAGGAGCTACCAACTTGCTTCTGGTCACTCTCCTTGTTCCTGTCTCGGCCATCTTGCTGGGATCGCTGTTCCTCAATGAGACCCTGGAGGGCGTTCATCTGGTTGGAATGGCGCTGATTGCGCTGGGCCTGTCCGCTATCGATGGGCGGCTCTGGAAGCGCCGAGTCCCTGTAAAGGTTTAAGCAGCACAACACCGGCGGGACCGGCTCTGCATAGTTTTGCAGCAGGTGTCGGATAAAGTTTTCTTTGCTGCGTTGGGCTTCCTGCTCCAGGCTATTCAGGTTCGTAGCATG
This sequence comes from Motiliproteus sp., assembly GCA_041587095.1. Taxonomy (GTDB): domain Bacteria; phylum Pseudomonadota; class Gammaproteobacteria; order Pseudomonadales; family Balneatricaceae; genus Motiliproteus. Next base: position 2,563 of record JBFGYY010000439.1, read on the forward strand.
GTTCCATCTGGGCTTGAACAGCCCTGCTTGAAGGTGGGGGTGAGTGCCGTATTTGTGGCCGAGCTGATAGGCCAACTGAGTCCGAACGGCGACTTCAATGCGCTCGATAGCATCCAGTAGCAACAGACGAAACTCTCGGTCGAATACATACAGCTCAACCACCCGCTCAGACGAGGCGTCTGGAGCGAATTGGTGGGTAGCATGATCAGCTTCCATGCCTAACCAGTACGCGGCGAGCCGGTAGTAGTTGTGGGTTTGGAGGTAATGCTTAGCTTCGGTCGGGTTTGCGACTTTCATTCCCCGACCGATTAGCCTTTGAAGCTGCTGATCAACGGTTAGCGCGGGCTTGCGGTAGGAGGGGCTAGCCATTTTGCTCACCCCAGAAAAAAGTAACCCTCCATGGTGCGCCGTTCAAGCGAGAGGCGTGGAGGGTGTTGTTGCGAGCAATTATAGATACGGCGGGGCACTTTGCAAGTCCTTGTCTTGTCATGCAGCATCGATCCATCAATGAAGTGCTCTCCTAAACCGCATGTAAAATAATCGTTTATGGTACCGGAACCGCGGCAGCGGGTAAGTCAGACTTTATCCAATAATTTGCAATTAACTGCAAAACTGGGGGGCGAAAAAACTGATAGGGATTTTCAGAAACTATAGGGGTAGCGCACAGCCATTACAGGGGCCAGACTCGCAGGACAGAAAATCTCCA
>JBFGYY010000440.1:0-3252 GCA_041587095.1 Motiliproteus sp.
GGGCCGATGGCGCATCCGGTAAGGCCGCCTTCTTTTATCGAAATTTCTAACTTTTATACCCTGACCGTCTATGAGAAAGGCGCTGAAGTCGTTCGCATGCTGCATACCTTGTTGGGAGCCGCAACGTTTCGACGCGGTTCCGACCTTTATTTCGAGCGCTTTGACGGTCAGGCGGTGACCACTGATGACTTTTTGGCTTGCATGGAAGAGGTTTCAGGTCTCGACTTAACGCAGTTCAAGCGTTGGTATACGCAGGCTGGTACACCGCGTATCGATGCCGAGGATCATTATGATGCTGACAGTGGCCGATACACTTTAACGCTGCGTCAGCACTGCCCGGCCACGCCGGGTCAGTCGAATGCCGAACCGTTTTATATGCCTGTAGTCTTTGGTTTGCTCGATGCTGAGGGTAACGACATTGCGTTGCCGGCCGGCGTCGATTCAACACTGATCTTTTGCGATGCCGAACAACGTTTTGTTTTTGACGGGTTGCCGGCGAAGCCGACGCCCTCGTTGCTCAGGGGCTTTTCCGCACCGGTAAAACTTGCCTTTCCCTATAGTCGTGATGACCTGATGTTTCTGATGAGTCATGACAGCGATGGTTTCAACCGCTGGGAGGCCGGGCAGCGGTTGGCGGTTGATATCCTGCAAGAACTCGTTGCCGCGAGGGCTGCCGGACAGACGCTGTCTCTGGACGGCCGTCTGGTTGAGGCGTACCGGAATGTCTTGTGCGACGAAAGCCTGGATCCGGCGATGGTTGCCAAGGTTGTGACGTTGCCAAGCGAAGGCTATTTAAGTGAGCTCTCGACGCTGATCGACGTCGAAGGTATCCATGCGGCACGTGAATTCGTTCGCCTGGAATTGGCTAAGCAGCTTTACCCCGAATTCCTGGCTGCCTATCAGCGCAATGTTCGTACACAGCCGTACCGGTTCGAGGCCGCTGATTTGGCGTGCCGTAGTCTGAAAAATGTCTGTCTGGGCTATCTGCTGGTTTCCGGCGCTGCCGAGGGGCTTGCTCTGACCGAAACGCAGTTCTACGCAGCGGATAATATGACGGACCGTCAGGCTGCACTGAGTGCGCTGGTCAATGACGGGGTGCAGGCGTCGGCCGAAAGGGCGCTGGCAGACTTTTATCAAGCCTGGCAGCACGATGTACTGGTGGTTAACCAGTGGTTCAGTGTTCAGGCTTGTTCACCGCAGGCGCAGACTTTGGATCGTGTGCTGCAATTAATGCAGCATACTGATTTCGATCTGAATAACCCTAATCGGGTGCGAGCACTTATCGGTGCTTTTGCTAATCAGAATGCGGTACAGTTTCACCGTCCGGACGGTGCCGGATACCGCTTTCTTGCCGATCGCATTATCGAACTGAACCTGCGTAACCCGCAAATCGCGTCACGGTTATTGACCCCGCTGACTCGTTGGCGTAAATATGATGCAGAGCGTCAGCGTTTAATGCGCACAGAGCTGGAGCGAATTCAGCAGCAGGCCAGCCTGTCCAAGGATGTTTTTGAGGTTGTGAGTAAAAGTCTGGCTGATCTCTGAACCTGGACAGCCTTGGATAAACAAGTGCTATCAAAGCGTTCGGTGCGCACGAATTAGTCTTTAGTTATATGGTGGCAGGCCGCTTCGGTCGCTACTCTTGACGGGACCGATAGTGCTATTAACCCGCTGGGTTAATATTGATGCTTGAACATTGCGTATTACCCCGATTCCCGCCATACAATGGCTAACATCGGCGCAGGAGCGGAGTAAGGCGAACACAGTTGTCGCGACAGGTGGCTTGTGCAAAGAACTCGAACAGTGGCAGTGCCGCAAATTCGAGGATCGGAGTCAGGCCGCTTGTCAGAGTAATAATGAGAAAAAGGATCTCAATCGATGGAAAAATTTCTGGCTGCGGGTGACAAATACGACATCCAGCAAAAATATCGCCGTTTTCAACGCTATTACAGTCAGGGGCTGCAGGCGCAGGGTAATCTGAAGCGCGCAAAAGCTAGCCGTATCTGGATACTGGGAGTCATCGCACTGTTTTTTGCCATGCATTCCGACTTTTTCATGGGGATCGCCTTTGGTGTCATGAGTGTTTATGTTTATCAGATTCTGAATGCGGCCGTCGAAAAGGCGCAGGTTGATGATGAGCTTGAAGACCTTGAGCGCGGTTTTAAGAAAAAGGGTTTGAAGCTGGAGGATGCAACTGCGTTTTTCCACAATGACGACAAGCTCGAGAAACCGCTTAATCTTATGGATGATGCAGTTTACCAATAAAACCATGCGTCACTTTCGACGCAGATGGGATTACCCGTCGTGAAACGTGAGTTTCGTGGCATCAGCAGGCGCGCTCAGCGCCTGCTTAAATTACCCGAAGGGGTTAATGTCGATTTTAAACGCGACCTTAGCGGCATTAAAGGTCGCTCTCTGGTCTCCTTTGCAAACAGCAGCCAAGGTGGCGCCATCCTGATTGGCGTTGATGAATTTACCCACGCTGATGGTGTTCAGCGCGGTCAGGTCGTCGGCTGCCCCGTTGATGACTCCGCCCGAATGGGGATTATCAATAAGGCGACGGGTTGCATACCCTCGGTTGAAATCGAGATTTTCGTCGAGAATCTGAGTTCCTGTCCCTTTCTGCGTATCGAAATTCCCAGTGGGCGCAATAAGCCCTATTCCACACCCCGGGGTGAATATACCGTGCGTGCCGATGGGCGCGGTCGGGCCATGTTCCCGGAGGAGTTGCTCAACATCTTTATGGACCGTGAAGGTGAGCAGTTTATCTCTCGCTTCCGTAATGCTGTTTATCAATTAGAAAATAAAATAGGTTTTATCAACGAGGCGTTAAACGATGGGCTGGATCGGGTTGGCGGGCATATCAGCGGGCTGGATCAGCAGATTCAAAACACGCTGGAAAATATGGAAAGCAGCACCCGTTCGCTGGAACAAAACTCGGTAGAGCTGTTACAGGTCTTGCGAGAAGCCAACCAGTACATTGAGCAATTACGTCAGTTGGTTACGCAAAATGACAGCCATGAAAATGCCGAAGCCGTTGTTCGGCTTCAGCAAACCGTAAAACTGCTGGCCAGGTTGCTCAAACGCAATGCGCGCAAAACGGATAATTAACCCGGCGGGTTAATGGGCTGGGCCCTACAATAGGTTGGCTTTTATATAGTGATCCTGGCCACGCTGCCAAGGTCAGTTAACAGCTACAAATTCAACAGTGTCACCCGCTTATTAACGGCGCCGTACTCAGGTCGGTATCAA
>JBFGYY010000441.1:0-3246 GCA_041587095.1 Motiliproteus sp.
CCATAATTCATAGCAATATTCTGCCAATATTTAAAAATATACTTCGATGCACGCCGAGTAACAGGCCATGAGCGAAGCAAACCCCAAACTCGATCGCTATGACCGCCAGATTCTGGCGGCCCTGCAGGCCGACGCACGCTTGAGCAACCAGGAATTGGCTGACCGAATCGGGCTGTCACCCTCGCCCTGCTTACGCCGGGTCAGGCGACTGGAGGACAGTGGTTTGATTGAAGGTTATCGCGCGATGCTCAACGCCCGTGCGCTGGGGTTGAAGCTTATGGCCTTTATCAATATCAGCATGGATCGCCATACACCAGATCGCTTCGATCTTTTTGAATCCCAAATCGCCAACTGCCCTGAGGTACTGGAATGTCACCTGATTACCGGGCAGGACGCCGACTACCTACTCAAGGTCATTGTCGATGACATGGATGGTTTTCAACGCCTGTTGCTGGAGAAGATCACTCGTATCGATGGCGTCAGCGGTGTCCATTCCAGCTTTGTACTGAAATCGCCCGCGAACAAAACGGCTCTGCCTGTGTGAGTGTATAAATACGAAAGTGATTGCTGCCTGCAGCAGTAGTTTATTGAGCCTGAAAAGCGCCAACTGAAACAGCGGCAATCCACCTTACAAAGCGGGTAAATTCAACCTGTAAACGCGCACGGCATTGCGGCCAAACAGATCCAGCTTTTCGTCAAGCGAATAATCTTTAAAAATGTATTTGAACGCATTCATCGTCGGAATATAACCACCAGATCTGCCATCGGGCGGAAAATTGCTCTCCACCATACAGCGGTCTGCTCCAAAGGCATCGAGGGCCGTCTCGACATAGGGGCGCCAGGCATCGGCCATTTCCCGATAACCAATCACATCTTGCCGCTCTTGAAAACCGAAGCCCCAGGGCGGCATACCAAGCCCTCCAACCTTACACATCACGTTAGGACGTTCCGCAATGCAATGCAGGTTGGCCGACCAGGTACGCAACATCTCGGCCTTTTCCTCGCTACCCATATCTACGCCTACCGCCATGCCCATATGGTTAATCACAAATACCAGATTGGGGAATTGGTCCACCAGCTCGGTGAGGCGCGGCAAGGACGGATCGTAGATCGCGGCATCATAAATCAGCTCCCTCTGCTGCAGCTCGGCCAGCCCCTGAGGCAATGCGGGCGCCTCCAGCAAGCCCGCCGGCGGACGACCGCTTATGATAAATTTAAAGGGGCGCTCGTCGGGGTAATCCAGGCTCACTTGGCGCACCCCGCGATAACGGTCGGGTGCGACCTCCAGACAGCGGTCCAGCAGTTCGCCAACCTCGGCGCCACGACTGAGATTGGCATGCCCGATAATACCGGCGGCAACACGGCAATTACCGTAGCGCCCGCTGGCGGTCATCGCCGCCACGCCGTTGGCAAATTCCACTTCGCCCAGAGGGCGCAGGATTGCCGGTCCGTCCGTACGCACGAACTGCTGAGTCTCGCAGTAGATCGAGGCAACGACCTTGTGCCCCCCCTGAGCATCGGCCAGGTAATCGTCCAGCATATAGCGCGCGTGAGGCAGGTCCAGCAGATGCATATGAGCATCCACGATCGGCAATTCAGCATCCAGAATTGGCTCATCGCGCCCCTCGGTCCGTTTGCTTTTCATGATTCTTCCATATACCTATCAGTCTCTACTGGATTGGGTGATACTGATCCCGTTCGGTTCAAGTGTAAACTCGGTAGCGGCATCACTTTAAAAAAATACCGCTCCGGGATTTCCCGCAGCGGCTCAAGCGTAACGCACTTGGAATTCGCGCCGACTGGCGCAACAAATCTACCGATCAGAACTTCAAGCCGGCGCGCATACCGTAAGTACGCGGCGGCTGGAACGACGCCCCCCGTCGGGTAGGCCCGAAGATCACGTTGGTAACTGGTACCTCATCTTCTAAATTGTTGACGTAGCCTTGCAGGTACCAGGCATTGTCCGGCGACCGATAGGTCAGGCTGACATTGGTGCGGGTGTAGGACGGCTGCGGGAACAGGCTACCGCCGCCAGCATCCACAAACGCGTAGCTGTCGCTGTACTTGGAGCGGATAGACGCTTCGACAACCGCGCCACCGTCAAGGTCAAAAATGTGCATATAACCCAGGGTTGCCGTCCACTCCGGCGAGTAGTTCAGGGTCTCACCCGAAAAATCGCGAGCCGGCGCAGCGTAGTCGTCAAACTCCGCCTGGATCCAGGTAGTATTGATTTCCAATCGGTCGCTTTCCGTCAATAGCAGAGTGGATTCCAGCTCGATACCTGTAGCACCGGCAGTTGCAGCGTTGGTGGTAATGGTACAGGACGTGGTGCCGGGGCCCAGACAGTTATTCTGAATAGCGGACTGCTGCATGTCGTCGTACTTGTAGTGGAATACAGCCAGGTTGAAGTTGAACGTATCGTCCCACAACAGGCCCTTGGCACCGACCTCATAGTTGATGATCTCCTCAGGGTCGTAGTAAAGCGCATCGGCATCAAATCCACAGTTGGGCTGGGTGCCCACCTCACAGCCGTCAATAAAACCGCCAGCCTTGTAACCGGTGGACACACTGGCGTAGACCATGGTGGAATCGGTGAGATCGTAATCCAATCCCAGACGCCAAGTGGTCTTGTTCCAGTTGCCATCCGCTGAATAGATTGAACGCGGCGTCGTTTCGTTCAGGCAGTCGTATTCGGAACAAAATACCTGGAAGGCAGCATCGCGAGTCTTGGTATCATCGGAATAACGGGCACCGAGCGTCAGGCGCAACTCGTTGTTAAGCTCATAGGTACCTTGACCGAAAAATGCCCAGGATTTGTTTTCCAGTGGATCGGTATGCCACCAGATGGTCAGTCCCGCCGGATCGTTGCCGTCTGTGCCGGATGCCAGCACCAGCTTGATATCCTGGGAGATCTCCTCGTAGAGGTAATAGGCGCCCACCTGGAATTGCAAAGGGCCCTGGGTGGTGGCCAAACGCACTTCGTGCGAATACTGCTCGATATCGGCTTTCCAGCCGATACGGAACAGCCGGTCACCGTCATCGTCCGGGCGGGGCTCGTCTTCATCGCGCTCCAGCTTGCGGAAGGAGCCTATATAGGTGAGATCCCATTCCCCCAGAGCCTGCTTCAATTCGCCGGTGAGGCTCCAGGCCTTGTTCTCCCGCTCTATATCCCAGGTGGCAGGGAAATTTACCTTGAGAATGTCATCGGTGCTACCACCGGTGTACTTGGCGTCGGTACCACTTGCC
>JBFGYY010000442.1:0-3237 GCA_041587095.1 Motiliproteus sp.
CCGGGCCTGTTCTCCGAGTACAAGATCGAATACGACTACGACAACCAGCCGGCCGAGGGGACCAAGCGCGACGATACCAAGCTGACCATTGGTATCGGCTATAAGTGGTAGTCGGCCGGTTTAAAAACCGGTCCGGTGCCCCCATATTTCCTGTTTGAGCTTCAATAATCAGGTGACGCCTGGGGACATCTATGCCATTACTGCTGCTGTTTATCATTGTGCCCGTGGTCGAAATGTGGGTGCTGATCCAGGTCGGCAGTAAAATCGGCGCGCTCAGTACTATCGCCCTGGTTTTGCTGACGGCCATGATCGGCCTGGCACTGCTGAAACGGCAGGGCTTGGCGACCTTGCTACGGGCCAACCAGCGCATGGAAGCCGGTGAGTTGCCGGCCCAGGAGATGGTAGAGGGAATCTGCCTGGCGGTGGGTGGCGCCCTGCTGTTGACTCCAGGCTTTATCACCGATGTTATCGGTTTCGCCTGTTTGATCCCCGGTATTCGACAGTTGCTGATCGGTCGCCTGTTGCAGCGAGTGATTACCGATGCGCTGGCCTCCGGCGGCCGCTTTTACTCCTATCGTCGCAACCCGGACGGCTCGGAAGACATTATCGAAGGTGAATTTACCCGCCAAAACGACCCCGCTGAACCACTCGATCACCTGCGCGACCCCAATAGCCAAAAAAATAACTTAAAAAAGTAATTTTTTTTGCCCGGGGGTGTTGAAATCCGGATTCCGGGCCCCATCTCCCTACACACTTGGATTCTTTGCCCGGGAGCTCGTCTCCCTGGCTGGTCTTCCGCAAATGTTCATCCGGACAGGCGCGGGATTATCTTAAGCAACTGGGCTGTTCGCAGCCTGAATATTGTTCCAGAAACAGACGTTTTGGAGAGAAATAGATGAAAATTCGTCCTTTACATGACCGTGTTGTGGTTCGCCGTCGGGAAGAAGAAGCTACTTCAGCTGGTGGTATCGTGCTGCCAGGTTCTGCGAAAGAAAAGCCAAATCAGGGTGAAGTGGTAGCTGTGGGTAGCGGCCGCATCCTGGACAGTGGCGATACCCGTCCTGTCGACGTGAAAGTCGGTGACAAGGTTGTTTTCGGCAAGTACGCCGGTAGCGACACGATTGAGGTCGATGGCGAAGAGCTGGTTATCCTCAGCGAAGGCGATATCAAAGCCGTAATCGAAGGTTAAGGGTTGGGCATTTCTGCTCAATCTGTTGAATTCATAAAAGTGCTTTAAAGAAGGAGCTACAAGAATGGCTGCTAAAATTGTTAAGTTTGGCGACGAAGCTCGTCAGGGCATGCTGGCCGGCGTAAACGTCCTGGCTGATGCGGTAAAAATCACTCTGGGACCAAAGGGTCGCAACGTAGTACTGGACAAATCTTTCGGTGCTCCTACTGTCACTAAAGACGGTGTTTCTGTTGCCAAGGAAATCGAACTGAAAGACAAGTTCGAAAACATGGGCGCACAGATGGTCAAGGAAGTTGCTTCCAAGGCTTCTGACGACGCCGGTGACGGCACCACCACTGCTACCGTTCTGGCTCAGTCCATTGTCAACGAAGGCCTCAAGTCTATCGCTGCTGGTATGAACCCGATGGATCTCAAGCGCGGCATCGACAAGGCGGTAATCGCTGCAGTTGCCCACATCAAATCCATTGCCCAGCCCTGTGCCGACGGCAAGTCTATTGCCCAGGTCGGTACCATCTCTGCCAACTCTGACTCCTCTATCGGTGACATCATCGCCGAAGCGATGGAAAAAGTAGGTAAAGAAGGTGTGATCACCGTTGAAGAGGGCAACTCCCTCGACAACGAGCTGGACATCGTTGAAGGTATGCAGTTCGACCGCGGTTACCTGTCTCCTTACTTCATTACCAACCAGGAAAACATGAGCGTCGAGCAAGAGTCGCCCTACATCCTGCTGGTTGACAAGAAAATCTCCAACATCCGCGAGCTGTTGCCAACCCTGGAAGCCGTTGCCAAAGCCGGCAAGCCGCTGGTTATCATCGCTGAAGACATCGAAGGCGAAGCCCTGGCGACCCTGGTGGTTAACAACATGCGCGGTATCGTTAAAGTTGCGGCCTGTAAAGCACCTGGCTTCGGCGATCGTCGCAAGGCCATGCTGCAGGATATCGCTACCCTGACTGGCGCTACTGTTATCTCCGAAGAAGTGGGCCTGGACCTGGATTCCGCTACCCTGGAGCACCTGGGTACTGCCAAGCGCATCACCATGAGCAAGGAAGTTACCGTGATAGTTGACGGTGCTGGCGAAGCTTCTGAAATCCAGGCGCGCGTTGCCCAGATCCGTGCCCAGATCGAAGAGTCTACTTCCGACTACGACCGTGAAAAACTGCAAGAGCGCGTAGCCAAGCTGGCTGGCGGTGTTGCTGTGATCAAGGTTGGTGCCGTCACCGAAGTGGAAATGAAAGAGAAGAAGGCCCGCGTTGAAGATGCCCTGCACGCTACCCGTGCTGCGGTAGAAGAAGGTGTGGTTCCCGGAGGTGGTGTTGCCCTGATTCGCGCTGTGGCTGCCATTGCTGACCTGACCGGTGACAACGAAGACCAGACTGCTGGTATCGCTATCGCTCGTCGCGCCATGGAAGCTCCTCTGCGCCAGATCGTGACCAACGCTGGTGAAGAAGCCTCTGTTGTAACTGACAAGGTCAAGCAAACCACGGGCAACCAGGGTTACAACGCTGCCACCGGTGTTTACGGTGACATGCTGGAAATGGGTATCCTGGATCCCGCTAAAGTAACTCGCACCGCGCTGCAAGCTGCCGGTTCAGTTGCTGGCCTGATGCTGACCACTGAGGCTATGGTTGCCGACGCACCGGAAGAGAAAGGTGCCGGCGGTATGCCTGACATGGGCGGTATGGGTGGAATGGGTGGAATGGGCGGCATGATGTAAATCATGCCCGGAGGGTTGACTTTTCTCGCTTCGATTTGAAGTGAAAATTACGCCCTCTGAACAGACATCCCCAAAAAAACGGCTCACCTCGGTGGGCCGTTTTTTTACTTCACCACGTAGCCGCGGCCTTCCAGGCAGGCGCTGATGGCACGGCGGTAGTCTCCGGTCTGACTAGGAGCCTGTCGGACTTAGGGTTGCCCTGCTGCGAAAAAGCCGAGTTTGGCCATGTTTTAACCATTTTCTCGTTAAATAGAACCACTATTCGCCTCAAAAATGGTTAAAAACTGACTCAAATCGGACTTTCTCTCGCTACGGGCACCTAAGTCCGACAGGC
>JBFGYY010000443.1:0-3218 GCA_041587095.1 Motiliproteus sp.
ACCATGGCGGTGGCTTCATCCGCAGAGATCTCAAACGCCAGTAGCGTCACTCCCGCCAGCGGATTACTTCCACCGTACACCGTACCGCCAAGGTTGGCGGCACCCGCCTGAGCTGAAAACAACAGAAAAAACGCCGCCAGCCAGGCACTGAGTGCAAACTGAACTTTACTAAATGGTTTATTCATGACGTCCCTGCCTCTTAATGCCGAGTTGCTGCTGTTGCTTTGATGCGCGCTCGAATACCTCTTTCGGGTATTGATCTTGGAGTTGTCTTAGCTGTTCTTTTGCGTGTTCGTTGCCTAGCGCCTGCGCCTGCTGAAGCCAGGCGATGCCAATGGAGGGATTCTTGTCGACACCGCGCCCTGACAGGTAGAAACCACCCAAGCGTAGTGCCGCGTCTGCATGATGGTTTTGTGCTGCCTTCGTAAGCCAGCGGCCTGCTTCGTGGTAGTTCTTACCGATATCGCGGCCACGGGTAAACAGCTCACCAAGCGCAAACTGGGCATCGACATGGTCGGCGTCAGCCGCTTTCAGGTACCAGCGGATGGCGCGTTGTTGGTTCTGCTTGATACCGAGCCCTTCGGCGAACATGCGGCCCAGATAGTATTGCGCTTCGGCATCTGTGCCAGCCTCGGCTTTGAAGATGCGGTAGGCGAATTCATAGTGGCGATGCTCAAAGGCTGCAATGCCAGCCTGCAAGTTTTGCGCGTAAGCCATAGGCGCTTGCCAGAGAAGCGCGCAGTACAGTAGTGCGGACGCGAGGGCGCGGAAGGGGGCACAGAGTAATAACGGGCGGCGACAATTGCGCATAGCAAATCCTTTTGCCTGACTCGTGTGATAACGAGTTAGAGGGTAATAACAGCTTGCATCCTAAGCGTATGTTTTATTTGGCGCTATGATCGTAGTCAATGGAATGGTCTTCAGGGAGAACGATAGGTAACGCGTGGCGGTTTACTGCACGAAAGGGTGGTAGATAGTGAGTGTCGTGTGAAGGGGGGATTGATGCTAAGGCTTCAGGAGTTGAAGTGATTGGTTAAAGGGGCCTTGGTCAGAAGAAGATAAGGCGGCCAGAGCAGGCCGCCTTATCGGTTTCATCAGAGTGTGATGCGGCTCTTCAGCAGCTCAACCACCTGATCGATGGCAATATCCTGACGGTCGGTGTCGCGGCGTCCTTTGTACTCCAGCGCGCCGGCTTGAATGCCGCGGTCGCTGATAACCACGCGATGTGGGATACCGATCAGTTCGGAATCGGCAAACTTAACGCCGGGGCGTTCCTTGCGGTCGTCCAGCAGGACGTCGTAGCCGGCGGCGGTTAGTTCGTTGTAAAGCGACTCGCTGAGTTCACGCACCGGCTCGGATTTCTCCGGGTTTAGCGGTACCAATACGATCTGGAACGGCGCGAGGGCGTCGGGCCAGATGATGCCGCGCTCGTCATTGTTCTGTTCGATGGCGGCGGCGACGACGCGGGTGACACCGATACCGTAGCAACCCATGGACATCACCACGGAGCGGCCGGTTTCATCCAATACGCTGGCGTTCATCGCCTCGGAATACTTGGTGCCAAGCTGGAAGATGTGACCGACTTCGATGCCGCGCTTGATCTCCAGCGAGCCTTTGCCGCACGGGCTGGGGTCGCCGGCGACGATATTGCGCAGGTCGGCGACTTCCGGTAACGCGACATCGCGCTCCCAGTTGATGCCGAAATAGTGCTTGTCGTCGATGTTGGCGCCGGCGCCGAAGTCAGCCATCTTGGCCACGGTACGGTCGATGATCAGGGGCAGTTTCAGGTTAACAGGGCCAAGGGAGCCCGGGCCGGCACCGATCACAGCACGGATCTCTTCATCGGTGGCGAAACGCAGCGGTTCGGCGATCTGAGGCAGTTGCTCGGCCTTGATCTCGTTCAGCTCGTGGTCGCCCCGAACCAGCAGGGCGACGAAGTCAGCTTCACATTCTTCGGAGGCTGCCACGATTAGGGTTTTGACAGTTTTTTCAACGGGCAGATCAAACTGTTCCACCAGCTGTGCAATGGTCTTGGCATCCGGTGTATCGACCAGGGTCATCTCGACGCCGGGCGCGGGCCGGTCACCGGCAGGTGCCAGGGCTTCAGCGGCTTCGATATTGGCTGCAAAATCACTGCTGTCACTGAAGGCGATGGCATCTTCACCGGACTCTGCCAGGACATGGAATTCATGGGAAAAGTTGCCGCCGATGGAGCCTGAATCGGCCTGGACCGGGCGGAAGTTGAGACCGAAACGCTCGAAGATGCGGGTGTAAGTAGCGTGCATCACGTCGTAGGTTTCTTGCAGCGATTCAGCATTAACATGGAAAGAGTAGGCATCTTTCATGATGAATTCGCGCGAGCGCATCACGCCGAAGCGTGGGCGGGTCTCGTCGCGGAATTTGGTCTGGATCTGGTAGAAGTTGGCCGGCAGTTGCTTGTAGCTGCGAATTTCACGCCGCACCATGTCGGTGATAACCTCTTCGTGGGTTGGTCCGACGCAGAAATCACGGTTATGACGATCCTGCAGGCGCAGCAATTCGCCGCCATACTGTTCCCAGCGGCCCGATTCCTGCCAGAGTTCGGCGGGCTGCACAGCCGGCATAAGGACTTCCTGGGAGCCGGAACGGTCCATCTCTTCGCGAACAATTCGCTCCACTTTACGCAGAGTCCGTAAGCCCATGGGTAGCCAGGTGTAGAGTCCCGAGGCCAGTTTACGGATCATCCCTGCACGCAGCATCAGCTGATGACTGATCACTTCGGCGTCAGCCGGGGTCTCTTTCTGGGTGGCTATCAGGTACTGGCTTGCTCGCATGGTTGATCACTCAGGCTCGTTAGCAGAAAAGGTTGGCGGAAAAGCGCTTATTTTACGGTGGGCGCATGATGGTAACAAGTGGCGGCTATGCGGATGATAACTGCTGCGCCAGTTTATCCAGCTCGGTTTCATCGAATACGCGGATGCCGTGCTGGTGCAGCAGTGCGGCGGTGACGCCCATCGCGTCGGTGAGCGTGCCGCTGAAGCGGCCGTCGTAGCACTGGTGCGTGGCGCAGGATGGGCTGCGGGCTTTGAGCAGCGCCAGCTTGATGTTTTGCTGTTGACACAGGGCCAGGGCGGCATGGGCGCCGGAAATAAAAGCGGCACTCACATCGGTGCCGTCCCGGGTCAGTACCCGCTGTAGGCCTGTCAGCACCTTGCGGCCGTCACCGCCGCTGATTTCTG
>JBFGYY010000444.1:0-3212 GCA_041587095.1 Motiliproteus sp.
ACCCCCAACTCGCCATGGCTATAGACATCATGCAGCCGGTTGATAGCCAACGTATGTCCCTGCGCCGCAGCCTGCCGATAGCAAGCCAGTGCTTTGCCCGGATCGATACGGAAGTAACTGGCAAAACCCTGTTCGTGGATCTGCCCCATCTGATACTGGGCCTTACTGTCGCCCTGCTCGGCGGCGCGCTCGAGATAAATCCCGCCCTGTATCCGACTCTGTTCGGTATCGCCGCGCAGAAAAAGCAGGTAGCCATAGACCGATAACGCCCGCCGGTTGCCCAGGTCGGCCGCGAGACGAAAACTGTTCATCGCCCAGCGGCGGATACGCGCCGAATCATTGAAGTAGCGGCTGCGAAAAGCCCGGTAGGCAAGCCAGAAAAACAGCGGCGCCAATTGTTTGAACAACATACGCACCAGCATACCAATACCCCAAATATCCGACTATGATAGGAGGACTTTATCCCAAGCACGCAAGCCAGACAACCTGACTCATCAGCCCCGCGTTGCATGGATTTCAGATACCGTATTCGCAGTGAGAGCCCACAATGCCGGCGGCATTCTGGCCGGTGAGTGCGCGAGAAAACAAATGACGCAAAAATAAAAATATATCGTCAAACCAGGTTGCCGAAACGCAACCCGGCGCTAGAATCAGCAGCTTATGGACCACAATACACCGGAGCGGTCCGCACAGGCTTTAGTAGCACAGATCAGCAGTGGAGCAAGATCGTGACCGATGAACTGAATCAGGTAATAGACCGCTTACACGACGGTGATGAGGCTGAAAAGCCCAGCATCCTGGTTACGGCCCTCGAAGATCTGGATGAAGCCCAGATAGCCCTGTTGCTGGAAGCACTGCCGCTGGAAGAGCGGATCCAGCGCTGGCATGAAATTCCGGCCGATCAGCAGCGCGACGTGCTGATCGAGATGCGCACCGAAGTGCGCGGCAGCATTCTTCGTACGCTGAGTGGCGAACAGATCACGGCCCTGCTCGAAGAACTGGAAGCCCAGGAACTGATCGAACTGGCCGAATCATTGCCGGAAGCGATGATCGATGATGCGCTGTCCAAGATGGACGCTCAGCAACGCGGTTATTTTGAGCGGACCAGTCAGTACAGCGAGGAACAGCTGGGGCGTTTCGTCGACCACAACTTGCTGATGCTGCCCGCCAACGCCCGGGTCCAGGATGCGGACCGGATGCTGCGTCGCGACCTGCCCGATTACACCGACAGCCTGTATCTGTACGACCGAAGTGGCCGCTACGCCGGCACCATTCGCAAAAACCGGTTATACACCGTTCCCGGGCATATGCCGTTAAGCAGCCTGGTGGACGAAGAAGCTGAATACCTGCAGGGGGACAGCGAATTGATCGATGCTGTCGACGCCGTGATGCTGAGCGGTTGGGTCGCCTTGCCCGTCGTTGACGACCAGAAGCGCCTGCTGGGCCGGATCACCCTGCGCGATGCCATGGAGATCCAGCGTAAGCATTTCGAAGGCCAACTCATGGCCCAGGCCGGTATGAGCGAAGAGGAAGACCTGTTTGCCCCGGTACTGCGCAGCTCCAAAAGACGCGCCACCTGGCTGGGGGTCAACCTGCTGACGGCGTTCCTGGCCTCCTGGGCGATCGGCCTGTTCGAAGCGACCCTGCAACAGGTGGTCGCACTGGCGGTACTGATGCCGATCGTCGCCTCCATGGGAGGTATCGCCGGTAGCCAGACCCTGACACTGATGATCCGCGCCCTGGCGCTGAATCAGATCTCCCGCGGCAACAGCCTCTCCCTGCTACGCAAAGAGGTGGGCATCGCCTGCGTGAATGGCCTGGTCTGGGCGCTGATTATCGGTGTAATCGTCGCGCTCTGGTTCTCCAGCCCCGGGCTGGGTGCCGTGATTGGCGTCGCCATCGCCGCCAACATTCTGGCCGCCGCCGCCGCGGGGGTGGCAATACCGATCCTGCTCGATCACTACGAAATCGACCCCGCCCTGTCCGGCTCCGTTATATTAACCACGGTAACCGACGTGGTCGGGTTCGTATCCTTTCTGGGTCTAGGCACGTTGTTTCTATTAAGCTGATCACTATGCGTATCAAGAGGTCGCTATGAAAAAACCTGTGATGAGCAGACCCTCTCAAAAAAAAGCCGTGGCCAGTGCGCCAAAACCCGCACCTAAGCACTGGTGGAGCCGCTCGTCGCTGTTCTCTGCCAAAATCCGCACCTGGCAGGTCGGCCCTCTTGAAGTCACCGCCAGCCATGAACTGCGCGAGTGGCGTATCCTGTCGCGGCTGATTAAAGATCAGCCCGATGAGCATTGGTCCATCTCGGAGCCTTATGACGCCATCTCGGCCCTGGCCAACCCGATGGATGAATACCAGGTGGTTCGCCATGTCATCGACGCCCTCGACGCCCATATCGAGGTCAAACCCGGACTGGCGGATCGCGCAGTCGTGAGTAAACCTGTCCACCCCTTGCTGATCCACCCCGGCGAACAGATCACCGTGTATGTCAGCAGCCCGCTTTGGTTTCAGCTGGCACTGACGGCCAAAGAAACGCTGCTGCTGGACGTGCCGATTATCCGCCCCTCCGATACCTGGTTCGGCACCTCGACCCGGCATGGCGAGCTTTGTTACGCGTCCAAAACCAACGCCCGGCTTAACCATGACGAAGTGCCCCTGTCGGCTATCCGTGCCACCACTCCTGTGGAGCTGCGCAACGACTCCGAGCAACCGTTAACCGTGGAGAAGATCAGTTTGCCGGTCAATTACCTGTCGCTGTACAGCGATCCGGGCGGACGGCTGTGGACAGAAGCCGTGCAGGTCCACTGTGAAAGCCAGAACGAACCCTCTTCGGTGACCATCGACCGTGAAGCCTCGGAGCTCGAAGAGCGCCTGACCCTGCTGAATGAACCCCGGCTGGAGCACCGGCACGGGCTGGCGCATTCACTTAACGTGTTATTCGGATGATCAGTATGGAAACACCCGATTACATCCAGCTGGTCTGGCATGGCGTGAAAGTCTTTTTCTTTATTGTCATCGGTTTTGTCGTGGCCCGGTTTGCCGCATCGACCACCGAAAAACTGTTTGCCAGGCACCTGAACAAGCACCGCAGCATGGTGTTCTGCCGCGCAGTGTATTATCTGGTTCTGATGCTGTTTCTGGTGTCGGCGCTGAACCAGATGGGTCTGCAACTCAGCGTCGTCCTGGGTGCCGCCGGTGTCTTA
>JBFGYY010000445.1:0-3177 GCA_041587095.1 Motiliproteus sp.
GAAGAGGCCGCGGGGCTGATTATCGTTTCGGCCTTTATGAGTATTGCGGCACTGCCCGCCCTGCTCTGGTATGTGCTTTAGCTGCCCGGACAGAAGCCCTTTAAACTTTCTACAGATCGATTTATTCGATCTTTATAAACAGAAAATCAGCTTTTTATTAAGCCTCCTAAAACCTGGCATATCCCTAAGTTAAATGGAGGACGGACGATGTTTGCACGACACGACAGCAGAGGTATGCGTTTCAGAGGCAGTCTTGAGCTGCTGCAGAAAAGAAGCCGCTCAGCCGGGCGCGTAAAAGATCCGCAGCCGTTTTTTTGGGCCAAGCCCGATCGGGCGACGCCAATAACGTCACTGGCAAGCCGATAGGGGCCGCGTCATGTCCTTGGCTGAGCGCTGGATCAACGCCCAGTTTATGACCGGCGGCCCTGAAGCCCGCAGCGGTAGGGCTTGGAAGCGATTACCCCGCCTGTGACCACAGTGTTATCCACAGATTCTGTGGATAGCGACGCGCCTTGTTACAGCCCTGTAGTTACAGCCCTGTAGTTACAACCCTGTAGTTACTTACTTGTTGTTACGGCCTTGGCGTTACTCTTCCTGCACTAAACGAAAACCAATAAAATCACTGGGTGAGATGATGTCGTTGCGGTTGCGATTCGTCGCCCGCAGCCTTTCGCCCTCGATGGTCCAGGAGCCGCCGCGCAACACCCGCGTCTCGCAGTTGCCGCTCAACCAGGCCGAGCCATCAGCGGGTGCGCCCGCATAGGAGGGGTTCCAGCAATCTGCAAGCCACTCACGCACATTGCCGTTCATATCCATCAGACCCCAGGCATTGGGTTCTTTTTCACCCACGGGCTGCGTCGATTCATCGCTGTTATCGAGATACCAGGCCATATCGTCAATATCGGCATCACCGCAACGTTCGCTATGCTGGCCACCGGCCGTGCAGGCGTACTCCCATTCGGCTTCGCTCGGCAGGCGAAAGCGCTTGCCTGTTTGCTGGCTGAGTTTGTCGGCCATGGCTACCGATCTGCGCCAGCTGGTGCTCTCAACCGGATGATTTTCGCCGTCGGTAAACTTGGAGCTGAACTCCCCCATCACTTTTTCGTACTGTTCCTGGGTCACTTCGGTCTGGCCCATCCAAAAGCCTTTTGCCAGACAAACTTCGTGCTGAGGCTGTTCATCCTCATCGCCGTCACTGCTACCCATCTGGAAGCAGCCGGCCGGGACATACACAAAGGTGATATCGGAGGCGCTATCGACGCGAGTCGTGCCGGCCTCGGGCGCAGCCCAACCGAGTGCGGGCAATAATAACGCCAGACCAAGTACAACGGGCTTGTGCATAACTCTCTCCTATCACGTTGAAGCTGGAAAATAGCGGCCAAACACAGGGGCGTTGCAAAAAAGTTTCACTGCCCCCGGCAGCTGTCGGCTTATCTTACCTTATCCATAAAAGATTCAGAGAGTGCCGACCGGCAAAATCTGCCTAACTATGGGCTTCAGATCAATGAAGCCAGCCGCGGCGCTGAATACTCCGGCTGTTCAGGGACGCAACAACTCGGCCGTCGCCTGCGGATTGGACGGAAAATAAAAATGCATATAGCTGGCGGTCAGTCGTTGTTGGCGCAATACCGCTTCGCCGGGACGCTTGCCATGACGGCGGTCGCTGATCTGCAGGGGCTCAAGGGGGCTCTCCATGCGCGAATGGTGGAAAGCGTGGCCGCGCAGGGTCTGGCCGTCCAGTGTCACCGCATGCATGCCCAGGCCGGCCAGCCGCGTCTGCATCAGCCCCCGCCCCGGCAGCAGACCGACCATCGGCGCCTCGCAGCCCTCTTTATCGGTCAGGGACTCC
Source organism: Motiliproteus sp. (assembly GCA_041587095.1). Lineage (GTDB taxonomy): Bacteria > Pseudomonadota > Gammaproteobacteria > Pseudomonadales > Balneatricaceae > Motiliproteus. Next base: position 1,850 of record JBFGYY010000445.1, read on the forward strand.
AGCAGATAGAGCATGCCACCGCACTCGGCCAGTATCGGCTTACCCGCAGCGTGAAACGCCCGCAGCGCCGCCGCCATCGCCCGGTTAGCCGACAGTGGGGTCATATTCAGCTCGGGATAACCGCCGGGTAACCACAGACTGTCCACCTCGGGCAGTTCGCTATCGGTCAGCGGTGAAAAGTAGTGCAACTGCGCGCCCATGGCCTCCAGCAATTCGGTGTTAGCACGGTAGATAAAGGCAAAGGCGGTATCGCGGGCAATGCCGATGCTGATGCCGTCCAGCAGGCGCGGCACCTCTGGCTGGGGTGAATCGGTAAAGGTCACCGGGTCAGGCAAGTCGGTGACACCGGCTTGTTCCAGCGTCTGCGCGGCGGCATCGAGACGCGCGTCCAGATCGTCAATCTCCTGCGCCTGTACCAGCCCCAGATGCCGGTCGGGCAGCTGCATGGCGCTGTTGCGGGGGATACCGCCAAAATAGCGCATCCCCTCAGGCAAGCTGTCACGCAACAGTTCGGCATGGTAGGCGCTGCCCACCCGGTTAGCCAGCACGCCGGCAAAGGGCAGATCGGGGCGGTAGCGGGCCAGCCCCAGGGCGATGGCACCAAAGGTCTGCGCCATCGAACTGCCGTCGATCAACGCCAGCACCGGCACGCCAAACGTGCAGGCCAGATCGGCGCTGGAGGGATTGCCGTCGTATAACCCCATACCGCATTCGATGATGATCAGATCCGCCTCGCAGGCCGCGCGGTAGAGGCGGTGCTTGCAGGCAGACTCCCCCACCATCCACAGATCCAGCGTTTCAACCGGCAAGCCCGATGCGCGCTCGTGGATCATCGGGTCGAGAAAGTCGGGGCCGGCCTTCATGACCCGCACCCGTCGCCCCTGATTGCGGTGATAGCGCGCCAGAGCGGCCGTCACCGTGGTCTTGCCCTGATTGGAGGCGGGCGCAGCGATCAGTACCGCCGGGCACTGTGCGGTGGCGGGAGAAACAGCATGGGACATGAAGCAGGTCTCGACAGCAGGAAGATTGGCTGCAGTGTAGCGAATCCCGGCTTAGGGTTGAACCGCTGTAAAGCGACATTTTTCACGGGGTTATAGCGCATTTTAGAGGCCTGCCTGAGGCTAAATCTGCTGCTGTTCTTACTGCGTAATGGTAGAGCGAAGCAAAAGCGTCACGCCATCAACCTCAGAGCCCAACCCTCAACAAAAGTTTCCTATTGGAAACTTTTGTTGACTATGCGTGCAACTGGCGATAATCTGCACAAATCGACTACACAAACGCTCACGCAGCCAAGGACAGTCAACTGCCCAGCGGCGCAGAGCGATACA
>JBFGYY010000446.1:0-3172 GCA_041587095.1 Motiliproteus sp.
CCCGGGGTTGGTGGTCTGGATGCGCAGAACCCCGGGTTTGGAGCGATGGGCTTCGCGCATTGTCTATCACCGTATGATTCTGGCTTATGATATCGCCCGGGGATTTATTCAGGGGCAGAACACGGTTTTGGCGTTTATTGGCGAGCTGGCTCCCGATGAAGATGCCGGCAATAAAGCCCGCCATGAGCTGCTGTTGAACAAGCGTGAAACATATCGCCTGCTGGAGATGTTAAAGACAAGCTTTCCTGAATTGGCTCAGGAGGCGGAACATCACAGTGCCGTGCGCACCCTGCTGATTCAAAAGCGGGCGCTGATCGAGCAGAACCAGGCCGAAGGGCTGTTAGATCAGGCTGAAGCCGAGCGTTTAATTGATGCCTTGAGTCGTCGATTGCAAAGCCGCCATGCTCACCCGGTGAACCGCTCTCCTTTGCCCGACCCGATTCAGTTGGTGGCGCAGGCTTCCTGGATGAAGCGCCTTGCGCCCGACGCTCAGCAGCATCTTCTCGCGCACGTGGAGCAACGGGTTTACGAGGCGGGAGAAACCATCGTCGCGCAGGGTGCCGAAACAACAGCGTTGATTATCATTGTGCGCGGCACCATTGAGCAGCAGGTCTGGAAGGCGGATGAGTCCAGTGTGGTCGATATTCTGGGGCCTGGTGATACCGCCGGCATCAGTGCGGTTGTGCAGGGGACGCATCAGGCTACGCTACGCACGGTGACGCCAGCGGATATTTTCTGGATACCGGGTGCGATACTTGCGGCGCTGATCGAACGTGATCCGGAGCTGGCGACGTTGCTGGTCAGATCCGGTGAACGCTAAGCCGTCACGCGGCAGTTTTTTACGCGAGTCGGTAAGAGGCCGTGTTGTTCACCGGCAACACCGGGAATATTTCGGGCCTGCGGGCAAGGAAGCAGGGCGATGTTCGCCTTTATCCTTGGTCCCCGCGCGCGATTCGGTTAACATTGCCGGTTTCATTTACCCGGGCAAGTAGAGCAGATGATCGAAGTTAATCCCATCCAGCTGCAGATCAAGGATATTGAAGCGCGGACGCTGATTCTCAAACGCTACATGGATTATGAAACCAAACACGAGCGTTTGATCGAGGTGGAGCGTGAGCTTGAGGTTCCCACCGTATGGGATGACCCGGAGCGCGCTCAGGCTCTGGGCAAAGAGCGGGCTACACTCGAGAATGTCGTAAAAACGCTGGATGATATGGTCAGCGGTGCCGGCGATGCCAGAGATCTGCTTGAAATGGCGGTCGAAGAGCAGGATGAAGACACGGTCGCCGAAGTTCAAAATGAATTGAACGCCATGCTGGCGCGGCTTGAGAAGCTGGAGTTCCAGCGCATGTTCTCGGGCGAGATGGACGTCAACAATGCGTTCCTCGATATTCAGGCCGGATCTGGCGGCACCGAGGCGCAGGATTGGGCCAATATGATGCTGCGCATGTACCTGCGCTGGGGTGACGATAAAGGTTTTAAAGTCGAGTTGATGGAAGTCAGTGCCGGCGACGTGGCCGGCATCAAGAGTGCCACGATCCGCTTTGAGGGTGAATATGCCTTCGGTTGGTTGCGTACCGAGATTGGCGTGCACCGACTGGTGCGCAAGTCACCGTTTGATTCGGGTAATCGTCGTCATACGTCGTTTTCATCCGTGTTTGTATCCCCTGAGATTGACGACAACATTGAGATTGAGATCAATCCGTCCGATGTGCGCACCGATACCTACCGCGCCAGTGGCGCCGGTGGTCAGCATATCAACAAAACCGATTCTGCCGTGCGCCTGACCCACGCGCCCACCAATATTGTGGTGCAGTGCCAGAGCGAGCGTTCGCAGCACCAGAACCGCGATAAGTGCTGGAAAATGCTCCGTGCCCGTCTTTATGAGCATGAGATGCTCAAACGTACCGAGGCGGCACAAGTCGTCGAAGATAATAAATCTGATATTGGCTGGGGCAGTCAGATTCGCTCCTATGTGCTGGATGATCAGCGTATCAAGGACTTGCGGACCAATGTTCAGAGCAGTAACTGCGATAAGGTGCTGGACGGCGATCTGGACCAGTTTATCGTCGCCAGCTTGAAGGCCGGGTTGTAAGTTTTCGGCGCTTTAATCGATTGTTTTTTGTAACCCGTATCAGAAATTAGAAGGTTTTCATTTCATGTCAGACAAGAGTCAGTCCCAGGACGCAACCCAGCAGGATGAGAATCGCCTGATTGCCGAGCGTCGCGAGAAGCTTAAGGGTCTGCGGGAGAAGGGGAATGCCTACCCCAATAGTTTCCGCCGTGACAGCTATGCCCAGGACCTGCAGGACGCTCATGGCAGCAAAACCAAGCCCGAGTTGGAAGAAGCGGGTATTCGGGTATCGGTCGCCGGACGGGTGGTGCTTAACCGCGGGGCTTTCGCTGTTCTGCAGGATATGACCGGGCGCATCCAGCTCTACGTCACCAAAGCGGCGCGACCTTTTGCCAAGTCCCTGGATCTGGGTGATATCGTCGGTATTACCGGTACGCTGCAGCTGTCCGGTAAAGGTGATCTGTATGTCGAGATGGAAGAGACCGTTCTGTTGACCAAGAGTCTGCGTCCATTACCGGACAAGCACAAAGGCTTGCAGGACACCGAAATGCGTTACCGCCAGCGCTATGTCGATCTGATCACCAATGAACAGTCGCGCAAGGTATTCGAGATCCGTGCCAAAGTGGTATCGGGTATCCGTACTTACCTGAGCGAACGCCGCTTTGTTGAGGCGGAAACCCCGATGCTGCAGGTCATTCCCGGCGGCGCCTCCGCGCGTCCGTTCGTGACCCATCATAATGCGCTGGATATCGATATGTACCTGCGTATCGCCCCTGAGCTGTACCTTAAGCGCCTGGTGGTGGGTGGTTTCGAACGGGTATTCGAGATCAACCGTAATTTCCGTAACGAAGGGTTGTCGACGCGCCATAATCCTGAATTTACCATGCTGGAGTTCTATCAGGCCTACGCCGATTACCGTGACCTGATGGACCTTACCGAAGATATGCTGCGTACCCTGGCACAGGATATTCTGGGTAGCACCACGTTGATTAATACCGTACGTAATGAGAAAGGCGAGATTCTGGAAACGCTGGAGTACGACCTGGGCGTGCCTTTCCGTCGCTTGAGCGTATTTGACTCCATTCTGCACTTTAACCC
>JBFGYY010000447.1:0-3171 GCA_041587095.1 Motiliproteus sp.
CAGTGAGCCCTATAACGGGAGCACCGTCAGGCTCTGCCCCGAGTGACACTCCACTCAACAGGAATACGGCGACCAGTGAACTGCGCATCAAGAACTGCCGGAGATTACACATTAGCGATCATCGCAATTCCTCACGGGGATAATACTCACAAGGTATGGGCCTGCCGGTCATGTAAAGCATAGCTGCTATACATGACCGGCAGGAAAAACGGCGCAAGATACCTTGTAATCCCGCCCGTTACGCAATGAATGAAAGATCCAGCCAAGAGTTCAGCAGCACCCGGAGAACGAATACGAAGGACAACAATTGATCACGTTTGACGTATCTAAAGGCCTAAGTATCTCAAGGTGTGAGTATCAAAGTCGTGCGCCGTTCTGCCCTGAGTGTAAGTAGCCCGGTTTGGCAGCATGGGTTCACAGCACTAGCGGGGCTGTAACAGAAAAATATCCTCGGTGAGTTCCTTGACGCCTGCCGTTACCAGCCCGGGATGGCTCTTCTTACCATCGATGTGGTCTTTTAAACTGATCTGATAACGGGAGTCATAGAGACGCTGAACCTCGTCCTCATGAACCGAAAACGGCGGGCCCTGACGAGCGCCTAACGGATATTGCAAGGTCAGCAACAAGGATGGCGCACCACCCGGAACGAGGTGCTGCAGATGCTCAACGTAGACTGCCCGCATCGCTTCTGGCAGTGCGATAAGCGCGGCACGATCATAAATTGCCTGCACGGGCCCGATCATCTGCCGGGTTACTTTAAAAAAATCACCGCAGATTATGCTGATGCCATCGAAACTCCATAACTGGTGCTCCCCGTGGGTTTCTATCACCGGTTGCAGACCATTTTCAGCAAAAAACGCTGCTACGGCTTTCTCACTCAACTCAATACCGACCACCTTCAGGCCCTGTTCACGCAGCCAAAGCATATCCAGGCTTTTACCACACATGGGGACCAACACACGCCCTCCGGCGGCTACAGCAGGCCAATACTTCTGTAAGAGCGGATTAACCGTTTGCTGATGAAATCCGATCTCATTTTTATGCCACTTATCATGCCAAAATTCTGCATCCATTATTCATGCCTCAGCTTAACCGATTCTAATTAAAACGCTTAACAGCCCAACTCAACAGCGCCTATGACAACTTGTCATAGTCGGGCTTATCGACCACCAGATATCGACGGCGCTGTGTCTACGCCGGGCAACAATAATTCATCCAGGGTCAGATCATAACTAGGGGCAAAGACCGATAGAAAATACTCAATCTCCGGCACCTGATAACTCTTTAAGCGACTGCCAATCTGCTCGGCTGCTTTGGAAAACTCACTGTTACCGTTCTTTAATTCCATCTGGCACTTTAGAAAAGCGGAGATCGTATCAGCCATTTTTATTAATTCACGGTGTTCCTGGGGCAGCTCATCTTCAAGCAGCACCGTCGCAAAATCTTCCTGTAACTCGCTGGGGAGCATACGCAGAAGCTCCCGTTCTGCGGTGCGCTCGATATCTTTAAAAGCCGTACGGATAGCGCTTGAATGGTATTTAACCGGCGTGATCACATCTGAACAAACCGCTTCAACCGCATCATGATACAAGGCGCCGACCACAACGGCGTTCACATCCACGTTCCCGCCAAACACCCGATTACGGATCAGCGCCAAAGCATGGGCGATGGTTGCCACGTCCCAGCTATGCTCTTTAACATTTTCCGGCACCGTGTTGCGTTTAAGTCCCCAGCGCAGAACCCAGCGTAATTTATCGATATAGGCAAAGAAGTGGCTGGTCATTGACGGTTCTCCATAAGGCAGGCATGTGGATGAAAATGTATCATGGCAGGGCGCAAAAGAGGGATTCTATTTCGAAGACAGCGCTGGCAATGATAGCCTTGAGTTAAGAAACCGGTTCCTGAACAATGAAGGAATCGCGAGAGTTGTTAAGTCGTGACCGGCCGCTTCTCCGAGTCGACTCAACCATAGTCACCGGGCACCAACACGCTCATAGGTAAAGCAGAATGAAAACAGCGTTTTCTACAGCGCCACTGCAAAATAATCATCACCATCAGAGCGACGCTCACAAAGCACTAACGATGCACCGGGATGCCGTCTGCCCGACCCTGCCCGAAGGCGATTTATGGGTGTTTGGCTACGGTTCGCTGATGTGGAACCCGGGCTTTACCTATACACAGCGCCGCCGTGCTCAACTTTACGGTTATCACCGCTCACTGTGTGTCTGGTCCAAAGTGCACCGGGGAACGGCCGAGCAGCCGGGTATGGTTTTAGGGCTCGATCAGGGAGGGTCTTGCAGCGGGGTGGCATTCCTCATTGCCGAAAAACACAAGCAAGCCGTCGTGGAGTATCTGTACGCACGCGAGATGCCAACCACGATTTATCGGGCGCACCTTCTCAAACTACGCATGGAAGGGCTTACTGAGCCGCAGGTAGGACTGACATTTACCGTCGACCGGACACATCCCCAGTATGCGGGAAAAGTCTCTGCTGAAACATCCGCGCAGGTGATACGCCACGCTCAGGGTATCAGCGGTCCTGCCCGCGACTACCTGAGCAATACGCTGCAACATTTGAATGAGTTAGGGATTGCCGATCAGCGCTTGTCAGCCATTGACGCGCTGCTGAAGTAACGGCTGCCTGACTTGCTTATACTCGGGGCAATAAAAAAACAAACCGACTCCCCTCTGCCAGAGTACTGGTAACCGAAATATCACTACCGTGCAGCTGCAGTATCCGGCGTACGATTGCCAATCCAAGCCCGCTGTTACCCGTCGGGCCTTTGATACTGTTGCGCCCTCTGAAATGCGCCTCAAACAAACGCGGTAAATCTTCAGAATCGATTCCACAGCCGTTATCGGCTACTGACATCTCAAGATTGTCACCCCGCGGGGTCAAGGTGATCTGGACCGCGCCACCCGCACGGGTATGCCGAATAGCGTTATCGATTAGATTGGTCAGCACTCGCTCAAGTTTTTCAATATCTGCCATAACCCGAAGAGCGGGGTCCTTGGGTTCCAGGCTAAGGCTTACCTGGCGATCATCGGCGTACAGCTTCAGCTTTTGCAGCACATCCTGCGCTAATTCGGCAACCGCCACGGGTTCGGTCTCGAGCGTGACATCATCGCCATCCAGATGAGCCAATTCAAACAGCTGCTCAACCAGCACGC
>JBFGYY010000448.1:0-3164 GCA_041587095.1 Motiliproteus sp.
GAGACCCGCAACGTGCTGGTGGAGGCCGCCCGCCTGGCCCGGGGCGATATCCAGGATCTTGCCGAGGCCAACCCCGACGACTACGACGCTCTGATTATTCCGGGCGGTTTCGGTGCGGCGAAAAACCTGTCCGATTTTGCCCTTGCCGGTGACCAGTGCCAGGTCAACCCGGATCTGCTCAACTTTGTGCATGGAATCCACAACGCCGGTAAACCGGTCGGGCTGATCTGCATTGCGCCGGCCATGACCCCGCGCCTGTTCGGTAAAGACGCCCTGTGCACCATCGGCAATGACGCCGGGACTGCCGGGGCGATCGAGGCGATGGGCGGACGGCATCAGGATTGTCGCGTCGACGCCATCGTTATCGACGAAGCGCGCAAGATCGTCACGACACCGGCCTATATGCTGGCCGGCTCCATCAGCGAGGCGGGCAGCGGTATTGCCAAACTGGTACAAGCCGTACTGGCGCGCTGCGACACCTGAGTAAAAACAGGTCAGCGCAGGGCCAGCTTTAGTTGATCGGGATCACAGGTAAGATGAGGCCTTGGCAATGTAGTTGTACGATCACTAATAAACACCTGTATTATCCCTGTTTTACAGCGAATCTGACTTATAGATACACTCAGAGACGGCATGGAGCGCTGGTCTACTATTTCGCCTTATTTAAGGTCCTATTTATGACACTACGTTCGACCTGCCTCATTCTGACGCTCTTTGCTGCACAATCTTTGCTGGCTGAAGAGCACTACCTGACCGAAACCGACCTGTTCAGCGACCTGCCCGTCGTTGTCAATGCCACCGGTCTGCGTCAGGACCAAAGTACCGCGCCGGCAGCAATCACCATCATCGTCCGCGCCATGATCGACGCTTCCGGCGCGGTCGAGATTGCCGACCTGCTGCGCCTGGTACCCGGTTTTCAGGTCTACCAGATCCACGCCAATAAATTTGGTGCGGTGAACCACGGTGTCGGTGACAAGCATCCGCGCCGTCTGGAGGTGATGGTCGACGGCCGCTCGGTCTACCTGCCCCTGCTGTCCACCGTCGACTGGGTCGTACTGGGCATCACCCTGGCCGATATCGACCGTATCGAAGTGGTACGCAGCACCAACGTCCCCACCCAGGGCTCTAACGCCTTCCAAGGTGCCATCAACATCATCACCCGCAACCCGCTGCAGGATATCGGCACCACCCTGAGCAGCACCCAGGGGGCTCTTGATACCCACCGCTATACCCTGCGCCATAATGACAGCTTTGGCGCCATGGATACCCGACTGATCCTGAATTACCGCAGCAATAATGGCAGCGGCATGGGGCTGGGCGACGGCGGCGATGGCGGAACCGGCCCTAAGCGCCTGAACGATGACGGTGAAATCAAAGAGATCAGCTTCCGTGGTGTGTACACCCCGAGCCTGATCGACAGCTTCGACATTCAGCTGGGCTACAGCGGCGGCTATACCGGCGTCGGCAATGCCGAAAAGCCCGACCTGGATCGGCGCGATGTCACCACCAGCTACCAGAGTCTGCTCTGGGAGCGACGTGGCGAAGATGACAACAGCATGACCCTGCATGTTTATCATAACTACTTGAAATATGAACACTACGATCCGTTTTTCGTCCCCGAAAACTTTCTGAATAACTTTGGTTTACCCAATCACCCGGCATTCACCCTGAATATCGGCGAAGAAAATGGTGTCACCGAACGCTTTGATGCCGAGCTACGTTATCAGGGCAAGGTCAGCTCAACCTTGCGCTATATGACTGGCTTTGGCGCACGTCAGGACACTCTGCGCAGCGAGGCGATCGCCGCCGGTCAGGGCGAAATTAACGAGGCGATGTACCGCCTGTTCTCCAACATGGAATGGACCCCCGTGGACAACTGGACTCTGAATCTGGGGGCCATGCTGGAGCACAACAACTTGGTAGGTACGCACCTGTCGCCCCGCTTGGCTATCAATGTGCAGGTACACCCCGACCATAGCCTGCGCATGATGCTGGCTGAGGCGTACCGCAACCCGTCGCTGCTGGAGGAGTTTCGCCTCGACCAGATCCGCCTGCCCTATGTCGCCGAGCTGGCCGCCTTTGAAGGCGCCGTGCTCGACACCCGCGGCTTCAGTAGCGGCAACCTGGAGCCGGAGCGCCTGCGCACCCTGGAACTGGGTTACCTGTGGCGCGACCCGCAATGGAACTCGCTGCTGGATCTGAAAGTCTATATCGAACGCATCGACGACGGCCTGACCTTCCACGACAGCAGTTTCAACGGGGACAGTGCGATCGAGAACGGTAACGATATTCACTGGCGCTCCAAAGGGGCCGACCTGAGTTGGCGCATCGAACCCTGGACCGGTAGCTGGCTGCATCTGGCCTACGCCTACAATGATATGACCGGTTACTGGAACCGCAACAGCGATCCGGCGAAAGCCAACGGACGCCGTCTGGATACCCGGGTTCCCCTGCACACCCTCAGTGCGCTGCTGAGCCATGACTTTGGCGCCCAGATTAACGCCAGCCTGGCTTATTACCGCATGACCAGCGTTGAATGGTTTAATGGTGGCGCCCTTGATCCCTACGATCGCCTCGACCTGCGTCTGGCCAAAGGCTTTACCCTGGGCGCAACTAGCGGCAGTATTGAGTTAATTGTGCATAATTTACTAAAAGCGTATCCGGAGTTCTTCGACCGTAACAGTGATTTCGATACCCGTACCTATCTCAGGGGAAGCGTGAAGTTCTGAGCATTGCAGGCGTTGTTAACCGGCGCGGCACAAGGGAATGTTGTAGATGGAGAGAAAGGCGCCCAGCTTGCGAAAGCATCTGACACGACATAGATCGTGGCTGGGCGCGTTGCCACTCGGTTTACTACTTTGGCTAGGTTGCTCGCTTAGCTGGGCCGAAACACAACGTGAAATCGTCCTGCTGAAAAGCGCTGACACCGCGCTGTATGAACGTGTCGATAACAGCCTGCGCGGTCACCTGCGCGGTGACGCGATCCATATCCACTCCCGCACCACAGATACCCTGGCACAGGAGCCGATTAAGGCCGATCTGGTCGTCAGCATTGGCAGCGAAGCAACCCGTATTGCCCTGCTGCAATCCCCGCCGCCGCCCCTGCTGGCTATCCTGATCCCTTCGCAGGCCTTTAACAGCCTGACCAGCGACAGTGGTCACCC
>JBFGYY010000449.1:0-3152 GCA_041587095.1 Motiliproteus sp.
GTCAGATCATCGTGACAGGCTACCGTATGCACCGGCCGCCCCAATTGCTGCGCCATCGACTCTACAAAACGCGTCTTTCCGCACCCTGTCGGCCCCTTGATCAGCACCGGCAAGTGGTTAGCCGCAGCGGTCTTGAATATTTCGACCTCACGCCCCTGAGGCAGATAATGCCGGTGCAGTGGCTGCACGTTTGTATTATCCCGGGCTGTATCCTGGTTCATAAAAATATCCTCTGTATCGTTAGGTCAGCGGGATGCTTCACCCGGCCAAAACTCGTTTTCAGGCACGGCGTCACAGCGACGTACCCGTTAAATTCAGATAAAGCTGGGGCAAAAGCAGCGGCAAGCGATCGATATCACCGATCACCGCGTAGCCCTGATCACCAAACAGGTAAGGCAGGTACTCGTTACCCTTTGCATCGATAGTGACGCAGAACGGCTGCAGACCTAATTTTTTTGCCTCAAGGACGGACTGACGGGTATCTTCGATGCCATAGCGCCCCTCATAGCGGTCCAGATCGTTAGGCTTGCCGTCAGAAAGGATCAACAACAGACGTTGCTGGGATTTTTGCTGCTTGAGAATCGCGGATGATTGACGAATCGCGGCGCCCATGCGGGTATAGAATCCAGGCTTGACCGCCAACAGCCTGCCCCGTGCTTCGTCGCCGTAAGGCTCGTCAAAATTTTTCAACAACTGATAGCGCACCTGTTTGTTGCGAATCGATGAGAATCCATAGATCGCAAAGGGATCTTTGGTGCCGGACATCGCTTCGCCAAACAGCACCATGGTGTCACGTATCACATCGATCACCCGCTGCCCGGCATTCAGGCCGGCTTCGGTAGACATAGACAGATCGGCTAACAACAGGCAGGCCATATCACGCTGGGGATTATTACGCGCCAGATAGAGATCCTGATGGGTCGCGCGGCGTACCGGTTGAGTCTTGAGGTCCAGCCAGGCATCCATATCGATCTCGTCGCCATCGGGTTGGCGGCGCTGCCAACTGCGTTGCGGGCGCAACATCGAAAAACGGTTTTTCAGTACTCTGGCCTGACGACGCAAACGCTCGGGAATCGGGGCGGGTAGCACCCGATCAGCCAGCATCGGCTGCAGCAGACAATAGTCGCTGAGCAGCACCTGTTTGTGGTAATCCCATTCAGGCAGACGAATGCCGTCACCGAGCGGCAGGTCATCATTGTGTGCAGCGGGAAGGTCCATATCAAACTTGATGCGTGACGCGCCGGCCCGGCGCTGGCGTGACAAACTGATAATATCCAGATCATCGGCCGCCGAACTCAGGTCCTCGTCGAGGTTTTCCTCCTGACAGCGGTCCAGCTCCACCTGTTCGGCCCAGCTGAACAGACATTCCAGCTTGAAGACCAGCAGACCGTCGGTCTGTTTGCTGTCGTCAAAGCGCTCCGCCTGCTTGCGGCCCCCGTCGAGTGATTCTTCAGCGCGAACGCCGTCGCCCTGCTCTTCCAGATCATCTTCGGCCTCTACACTTAAGGCTCGAAGTGGCGCCGGATAGATCCATAGCGGTACCGGGAACGGATCACCAGCTGCAACAGGCATCTGTCCGATACTGCCAGGATCGCGGATCGCCTGCCGGATCGCCGCTTCGCGAACCCGGACCGCGCCGGTCAACGCATCCAGGGGCGGACGAATCGCCAGCGTCGCTTCCGCAAGACGATGATACTGCCGTGCCAGCCCGGGGCGACGCAGCAGCAAGGCCTGCGTCGCGGTTTGATTGTCTTTAAACCAATGGCGAATCGCTGGCAATTCAGCCGCCAACGTCGCCAACCAGAAATACAGCGCACTGTTGAGCGACGCGTCGGGGTACAGCGCCAGATTTACCGGCAGCTTCAGGCTCCGCTCATCCTGCCAGGCAACGGCAAAGCGACGATGACTGCCCGCCAAGCGCTGCACCAGGCGACGGCGGGTATTGAACAGCCGCTCATCAGCTCCCTCGATAGCTCGCCCCGGCTCACCGCCCAACGCCCGGTAATAAGGCGCCAGCTGTTCATGCAGCGAGGCAAGCTCAACCCCGGCATCAGGATAATCGGTGCTTGCCTGCCGGGTAATCATTTTGTGCCAGATGCCACCAACCCACTCTTCCATTTAACACCTCTATCGGCGGAAAATACGCTGCCGATCAGGGCTGCACACCCCCGGTATGCGGTCCTGATAGACCTCTATTCTTTAATGAATTGCCAGAACAGCTGTTCAATGCCGTGCCGGATAAAGGGGCCATGACGGCCCCCTGCATTCAAATGTTAAGCGTCAACGATCAGCTCAGTTGCAGCTACCACAGCACACACCCGGCTGCTCCTGTTTATCGTTAACGGCAACCACGCGCCCACCCACAAAGAAGCTGGCAAAGTAGGCTAACAACCCGACAAAGAAGCTCAGACCAAAGCATAAACGTACCCAGTAAAACGGCATCAGCTTGTCCTGAGTCATCATAAAGCTCAACGCAAGGCTGTCTTCAGGCAGGCGCTGCAAGGCAACCTGATAGGCACCGGCGACCGTCAACGCCAGGGTAATGCCCAGCATGCTCAGACACATGGTCCAGAAAGCGCAGCGTTCGACCTTCTGCGCCGCCGGCGAATTACCCTGCGCACGCCCCCGCATAATGGGCATTGCATAGGAAATAATCGTCATCACGATCATGGCGTAAGCACCGAAAAACGCCAGATGACCATGCGCCGCCGTGATCTGTGAGCCGTGGGTGTAGTAGTTCACCGGGGCCAGCGTATGAATAAAGCCCCATACACCCGCTCCCAGGAATGCCATGACCGCGGTACCCAACGCCCAGGTGGTGGCGATCTGATTACCGTGATCGTGACGACGCTGACGCACCATTCGGAAGGCAAACAGAACCATCATAAAGAACGGGATCGGCTCCAATGCAGAGAAGATGGAACCCAACCACAGCCAGTACGGTCCGGGGCCGATCCAGAAGAAGTGGTGCCCCATCCCGATCAGTCCGGAGATCAAGGCCATGGCGATGATGACGTACAGCCACTTCTCGATCACTTCACGGTCAACACCGGTCACTTTGATCAGGGTAAAGGCCAGAATTGCACCCAGAATCAGCTCCCAAACACCTTCGACCCACAGATGCACCACAAACCACCAGAAGTACTTATCCA
>JBFGYY010000450.1:0-3149 GCA_041587095.1 Motiliproteus sp.
CGTCTGGCTAATGCGAGGGCCGCAAAGGAACGCAAGCGGCTGGATGAAGCAATCCCTGCTGATCGTATTGATCTCCCTGATCTTAGACGTGTGATCGAGATAACCGACTTTGATAACGGCTCCCCTGCCACGCATAGAATCGAACTATACCGCAGTGATCGAATAGATTGCTATAAGGTCATGAATGATGAGACCTGATCATGCCAGGTTTGTCGCAGCAGAAGACACATAGGCTGTGCCACATTTGTGACACAGCCCTTAGTATTCATCCGCATGTGGAACACATGCTCAGAGCTTTAGGAACAAGGGCTAGCGCCGCAAGTGATTGAATTATTTAAGCGTATAGATATTCAATAAATATTGAAAACCCACATGTCCGCGGTTCGATTCCGACTCTGGGCACCATGTCTTCCAAGGCTTGCAGCCAAATGCAGGCCGTTGTTGTTTCTGGCCGGTGAACAAAACGTCACCTATTGCCCTGTCTCTCACTGATGATAAGTCCGTAACAGAGTCTGCGGCTCTTATATAAGATCACCTAGCGTGCTTTTCTGCGCTGCAACCTTACACACGCAGAAGTGAAATATCGCGGCAAGATCGGTTCAGTCGAGGGAGCTTATGTATCAAGTCGTGCGGGGCACCTGACTGGGGACCCGCACGGCGGGTTTACATGCGAAAACGCGCCAGTTGCTCGCGCAGGCGCTCAGCCAGTCCATCCAGAGTCTGGACGCCTTCGTCGGTAAAACGGGTACCATCATTGACCGAACGGGCTGAGTCGCTGATGCTGAGAATGCGCTGGTTCAGCTCCTCGGCGACAGAGGTCTGCTCGGCCGAGGCGTTGGCGATCTGGGTATTCATCTGATTGATCCTGGCCACCGCATCGTTGATGGCCGCCAGCGCCTCAGCCGCACCCTTGGCTTTCTCTACACTACGCTGTGCCTGCTCGGAGCTTTGCGCCATCACGGTCACGGCAGTTTCAGCCCCGCCCTGCAGGGATTGGATCATGTCGTTGATCTCCTGGGTCGACTGCTGAGTACGGCTGGCCAGGGTGCGCACCTCATCTGCCACCACCGCAAAACCACGCCCCTGATCCCCGGCACGCGCCGCTTCTATGGCCGCGTTCAATGCCAGAAGATTTGTCTGCTCGGCGATGCTGCGAATCACATCCACAACCGTACCGATCTGCTGCGTGTTCTGCTGAAGCTGACTGATCACCTGTGCGGCATGGCTCACATCACCGGCCAATCGGCTGATCTCCTCTCCCACACTCATCACCGCCTGTTTACCTGTATTCGCCTGGTTGTCAGAGGCAGCCGCCGCTTCGGCCGCCTGCAGAGAGCTGGTTGCGACCTCGTTGGCGTTGGCCGACATTTCATTGACCGCAGCGGCAATCTGATCGGTATCGCGCAGCTGCTGATCCGCGGCCTCTCCCGCCCGGCTGGTCCGCTCACCCAGTAGCGCAGTCTGCTCGTTGAGAGTCTGCACCGCCTCCGCAAACTGCGTCAGCGTCTGATGCTGTGCCTCTTGCAGCTGGTCGTAAGCTTGCGCCAAGGCAGCCAGCTCATCATTTCCCTGGTCATTCAGGCGTAAACGCAGGTCGTTGTTACCGGCGCTCTGACTGATGGTGTCGCGCATCCGGTTAAGGGGTTGCTGAATTGAACGGCCGATCAACACGATCACCACCACGATCACCAGCAGCGACAGGATGCTAACGCTCAGAATAAATTGATTCAGCCCCAGCAACTCCTGACCGGTCTGCGCCTGCAATGCACTGGTATGCGGGTCTATATAGCCCAGCAACTCCTTGAACGAGGCCCGGGCTTTATTGGCAAGCGGTGTGGCCCGCTTGCGGTACGTATTCCAGGTCGACTGCAGTTGCTCCTGAGTCCGCGGCTGATCTTTGAGCTGCGCCATCAAGCCATAGCCATCATTCACGAACGCCAGGGTGTCGGCCTTGGACTTTTTCACGAGTCCCATAAACTCCCCGCGACTGCTGTCGTCTGAGATTTTCTGCCCCGCTAACTCCAGAGCCTGAAAATGGTTATCGATCAGGGCGCGGTAGTCGGTGAGCTTGTTGAAGTTTTTGTCGTAGTTATCCCCGAGCATGATGCTTCGGGTCAGTCGGGATACGTAGTTCATGTCACGGCTAATCTGCAGGGTCAGCAACTGTTCTTTAACGCCTGCCTCGTCATATTCCGTAAATAGGGCTTCTATCTGGCCAACACGCATATGCGTAATGGCCACCACCACCAAATTCATGATGACCACGATCACCGCCAGCATCATCAAGCGGCTGCGAATGGAAAGGGAACGGAGGATCGACATACAACAAGGCCTTTTCAACGGTTAAGTTTTGATCAGGTCTGAATAGTATATTTTGCTAATTTAGCTAGCAATGATCTGCATCATACCTGACTCACTCAAACCCGCTTCGCGTGCTTAAGTATGACGCTGTTGATAAACATGGAAGGAACTAGAAGTTAGCGTCTTTCCCGGCTTAAGCTCGACACCTATCGGTGGCCGAAACAACTGACTGCGCCACCAGGCCTCAGGATTGAAACAAGCGATCGGCACCGGCTGAACAGTCTTATCCGGCTATTCAGACTTCGCTTTCAGCTGGTCGATGTAGTTCTGCATCGAACTGAGGTTCAACTCGTTCTCCATCCCCTTCATTTGCAATTGCTTGTTTTCCATCACCAGCTCGGCATAGACACGGTACTGAAAGAAATTCATTCCTAGCGCGAGAACAAACAGCAACGCAATAACCACGATGGCATCCAGGTGCAGTACATAGGTTTTCTTCAAAAAATCCACCCTCAATTTGAATCCTGTAGGAAGGCTGATTGTGACAGATTTTCAACGATTACGATCAGTTTATTACCCCTCCATGACACCGCTTTGCGCTTGCCCACCAACTCCCGCCAATAACCGCACAGACTGAGTGCAATCCGTGCGTAAAGTGCACTTTCAGAGCGCGAAAGGCCAAAGCAGGAACAAGAAATGCGCGCCAACAAAACAATAAACCATTGAATATAAATGATAAAAATCCAAACACAAAAGATGGCATATGTCGTGCACTGACAAATAACAACAGCCGCTCGAGTTACCCGCGGCCCTGACATATTCCCTGGCAGCGGACTGACAGACCTCAG
>JBFGYY010000451.1:0-3144 GCA_041587095.1 Motiliproteus sp.
GGGATTGTTCCATATCTAAATAGCGAACTTGGGAGCATACGTTGCCTGATGCGAGTTGTCGTTTACCGGTTTGAAGCTACACTATTTAGCACTTCAAATTTTAGCACTTCAAATTTTAGCACTTCAAATTTTAGCACTTCAAAACATTGTGTCTCACAAGGATCTGTGAATCATGAAAACGCACCATTTGCTCTTAATCCCCGTAATTCCCGCGATAACGTTCATTTCTGTTCCAGCGCTTATGGCAGGACAGGTTTCGGCTGAAGGTGTTCAGTCTTTGGCTTTGAACAAAAGCGGTATATCACCAAGCCTCGTCACCAGCACGAGTTCTCCTCCCCGTTTGTTGTTAGCCAATCGTTACCTGCCGGATACCGCATTAGCGGCTGATAATTACTGGGCCAGTGAGAAGCTCGATGGCGTACGGGCTTATTGGGATGGGCAGCGGCTGCTTACTCGCAGCGGTATGACCATTAAGGCTCCTGTCTGGTTTACCGCATCTTTTCCAGAGCAGCCGCTGGATGGTGAGCTGTGGATTGGGCGCGGTCAGTTCGACCTTGTCTCGGGCATCGTGCGGCGCCAATCACCAGACGACAGCGCCTGGCGTCAGGTGCGCTACAAGGTGTTCGATCTGCCCGCCGATCCGCAACGCTTCGAAGCCCGCATGCACACCCTTGACGAGGTCGTGGCGAATACCGGTCTAGCCTGGTTACAAGCGGTCGCCCAGATTCGCATGCAAAGTGAGGGTGGTTTACAAGGCTTCCTGGACGCGATAATTGCCATCGGCGGGGAAGGGCTGATGTTGCGGCGCATCGGATCTTATTATCAACCAGGGCGGTCCGATGACCTGCTTAAGGTGAAGCCGTTGCAGGATGATGAAGCGACGGTGGTGGCGCACCTGCCGGGTGAGGGTAAATTTGCAGGGATGCTGGGGTCATTGCTGGTTCGGCATGCCGATGGTCGGGAGTTCAAGCTTGGGAGCGGTTTTACGAATGCACAGCGTGAGACCCCGCCGCCGGTTGGCAGCCTTGTCACCTTCCAGTACTCGGGGTTAACCCGCACCGGCTTGCCGCGTTTTGCGCGCTTTTATCGCCAGCGCGATGAACTGTAATCAAATGAGGGGCGTTGTGCTTGGGGGTGATGGCAAAAGCCGTAAAATTACATGTCGTCTTATCTGTGAGTGGGGTGGAGCAGGACGGTCGCGATGCTAAGGATTTATTTTCCCGGGACTTGGGTTATGATTGATCCCTTTTGAACGGTCGCTTTAGCGGGGCGTTCAAGCTGATCTATCTGGTTAAGTTTTCAGAGCTGCTGAAGGGAACGGGTTTTGACAAAGATCGTAGAGAATAATGGGGCGCCTAAAGTTGCTCTCATAACGGGCGTTACCGGTCAGGATGGCTCCTATCTGGCTGAGTTTCTGTTGGAAAAGGGTTATGAGGTGCACGGGATCAAGCGCCGGGCATCTTCGTTCAATACCGAGCGCGTTGACCATATCTATCAGGATCCGCATGTCTCCAATGTTAACTTTAAATTGCATTACGGTGATCTAAGCGATACCTCGAACCTGACCCGTATCCTGTCTGAAGTTCAGCCCGATGAAGTTTATAACCTGGGGGCAATGAGCCACGTAGCTGTATCGTTTGAGTCTCCCGAGTACACCGCTGACGTGGATGCGATGGGTACCCTGCGGTTGTTGGAAGCGATCCGCTTTCTGGGGCTGGAAAAGAAGACCCGGTTCTATCAGGCCTCCACGTCTGAGCTTTACGGTCTGGTGCAGGAGATTCCCCAGAAAGAAACCACGCCGTTTTACCCGCGCTCACCTTACGCCGTGGCCAAAATGTACGCCTACTGGATCGTGGTCAACTACCGCGAAGCCTACGGCATGTATGCCTGTAACGGCATTCTGTTTAATCATGAATCACCGCGTCGCGGCGAGACTTTCGTGACTCGCAAGATTACCCGCGCGGTAGCCAACATTGCACAGGGCCTGGAGCAGGAGCTGTTCCTGGGTAACATGGACGCCAAGCGTGACTGGGGACATGCCCGTGACTACGTTCAGATGCAGTGGATGATGCTGCAGCAGGAGCAGCCGGACGATTTCGTGATTGCGACGGGCGTGCAATATTCAGTGCGTGAATTTGTTGAAGTGGCTGCTCGCGAACTGGGGGTGCATTTGCGCTGGGAAGGCGCTGGTGTCGAAGAAGTTGGGATTGTCGATAGCATCGACGCGAGTGCGCTGGCGGCGGGTAAAGTCAAAGCGGGCGCGCTGCAAGCTGGCGACACCATCGTTCGGGTCGATCCGCGCTATTTCCGTCCGACCGAAGTTGAGACCTTGTTGGGTGATCCGAGCAAGGCCAAACAGAAGCTCGGTTGGACGCCGACCACGACCTTTGCCGAGATGGTTGAGGAGATGGTTCAAGCAGATCTCGATACCGCTAAGCAGCACGCGCTGTTGAGTGAGCATGGTTATTCCGTATCCGTGACGAAAGAGTGAACACGGACATGGCATTGA
Organism: Motiliproteus sp.; assembly: GCA_041587095.1. Classification (GTDB taxonomy): domain Bacteria; phylum Pseudomonadota; class Gammaproteobacteria; order Pseudomonadales; family Balneatricaceae; genus Motiliproteus. Next base: position 2,510 of record JBFGYY010000451.1, read on the forward strand.
ATAGTAAAGAATTGAATAAAGCGACCAGTAAAATATATGTGGCCGGCCACCGGGGCATGGTGGGTTCTGCGATTGTGCGACAGTTGCGGGCGAACGGCGTGCAGCATATCTTAACCCGTACCCATGCCGAGTTGGATCTGTGCGACCAGGCGGCGGTACGTTGTTTCTTGCAGCAGGAGAAACCGGACTACGTGGTGGTGGCCGCTGCGAAAGTGGGGGGGATTCATGCGAACAATGAGTACCCGGCAGAATTCATTTATCAAAACCTGATGATGGAAGCCAACCTCATTCATGAGTCTTATCAAGCCGGTGTGCCGGGGCTGCTGTTTCTCGGTAGCTCCTGTATCTACCCGAAACTGGCGAGCCAGCCGATGCAGGAAACGGCGCTGCTAACTGGCACACTTGAGCCGACCAATGAGCCCTATGCCGTGGCTAAAATAGCCGGTATCAAATTGTGCGAATCCTATAACCGTCAGTATGGCGTGGATTATCGTTCGGTGATGCCGACAAACCTGTACGGTGAGAATGATAACTTTCACCCGGAAAACAGCCATGTGATACCCGCGCTGCTGCGCCGCTTCCATGAAGCGAAACTAGCCGGAGCTCCGTCGGTTGAAGTCTGGGGTACCGGCAAA
>JBFGYY010000452.1:0-3139 GCA_041587095.1 Motiliproteus sp.
CGTCCCAGAGCACGTAATCGCAGTAGCCGATACCAGTCTGGGTGGGCTGGCCGTCGACTTCATGCTCCAGGGTGACCTGCTCGGTGTTGACGCCATCAGCACCCACATCCCAACCGGCGATACGCAACTCGCTGTCGATCAGCCGGCGGCGGGTCTCGGCTTCATTGAGATCGAGGGTATTGGTAGCCAGCTCGCTGCCGGCTTTGAAGGCCATGACCGGGTCCGCAGGCTCGACGCTCATAGACGCTTGCAGCGCATCAAATCCATCAACCGATAGGTTACAGTTCAGGTCCAGCAGCGGTTCATTGGCACGGTCTGTTACACGTCGGCTGGCAGCAAATGCCGCCTGCTCGACTTCGGCCTTGAGCTTCTCTGCTTCACGCTGCGCCGCCAACTCCGCCTGTTTAGCCGCCTCCAGCTCCGCCAGGGCTTTATCCAGCTGGATTTTTTGGCACGCTATTTGTTCCTGCAGGGCCTTGTTCTTCTTTTTGAACTCACCTTTGCTGCCAGGCAAGGCACCGGGCTTTGGCGCTTGATAGTCGGGACACTGCTCACGGCTCCCATCGGCACGGGCGATAAATAGCCAGCAGCCGAGGTGGTAGGCCTCCTGCACGAGCCAGACGGCGGTATTGGCGGACACATCGCCTTCATGCGCTGCCTTGTTACCGTGCATTCGTATCGCGTGCAGTTTATCCAAGATGACGCGAGGGACAACCGCAGTGAAGCTGCTGTTGTTGAGCCGGTCGATAAAATTGGCATTGGGCTGTACCGGCAGCGCCAGGTCCCGGTAGATCGAACCCACCAGTTTTTCAACATAGCAGCGGAGCTTAACCAGCGAACTCTGAGGGTCAAGGCAGGCATAAACTTCGGCGTACCCGCCAAGGTCTGCCAGTTCTGGCCAGTGCTGCCTGAGATGCTCAAAGTTCATAGACTTCATGTCGTTTTGCCCGTAGTAACTTCCTGTAATTCAGGTATCGTGCCAGTTTTGCCAAGCACGCGCACTAAGTCTCGTCTATACCCAACTGTTTCATCCAGTTTCCGAGGGTCTGGTGATTGTTCAACCCCAGCAGTTTTGCCGCCCTGCCTTTCTGACCCGCGGTCAGTCGCAACGCCTCTCCAATGCAGTATCGCTTTGTATTATCTAGAACTTCATGGATATCGACGCCCTGAGAAACGTCAATATCCTGTTTCGTTTGGTCAGGTTGTTTGCTTCGCTGAATCATGGCGCGCTGCAGGTGATCGACGTCCAGCACCTCTCCGTCTGACCAGATAGAGGCCCGCAGCAGAGTGTTCCAGAGCTCACGGATATTGCCAGGCCAATGCTGCTGCTTTATAAATTCTATTGCAGCTTCGGAAAGCTTTTTACTTTGATAGCCCGGTTGCTCCTGCGCTTCGCTGTTGAGCCGCTCCATCAGGACGCTTAATAGCTCGGGAATATCATCCGAACGTTCTCGCAGGGCCGGCAGTTGAACAACACCTACTGCCAGGCGATAGAACAGGTCTTCCCGGAAGCTTCCCTCGTCGACCATTGCCAGCAGATTACGATGGGTTGCTGCAATCACGCGCACATCCACCGCATGAGGCTTACTCGCTCCGACCGGGTTAATCTCTTTCTGCTGCAAGGCACGCAACAGTTTCGCTTGGGCATCGAGCGGCAGCTCACCTACTTCATCCAAAAACAGGGTGCCGCTGTCGGCTTCATCAAAGAAACCCTTGCGGCTGGAATCCGCCCCCGTGAATGCGCCTTTTTTGTGGCCAAACAATTGGGAATCGACCAGGGTTTCGGGGATAGCACCACAGTTGACCGGAATGAACGCCTTGTCCGCTCGCATCGATGCGTGGTGGATTGCCTCAGCAATCACCTCTTTACCCGTACCGGAGTCGCCCTGAATGATCACCGGCAAATTGCGCGGTGCCAGTTTCTTCGCCATCTCAACCGCTTCACGCATCGTCACGGAGTGGGTTTGAATGTGTTCGAAGTGGCTGTCCAGTTCTGGAGGCGAGGCGGCGAGAGAGCCAAGAACATTGTCCTGGCGCTTCAGGTAATCCAGCGCAATGTTAAACGGCAACTCCACATCGGACAGCCCGCTCTGTAGCGATGACTGGACCAGCTTGGTGTTGTAGACCCCCTTACCCAGCAGCAGCCAGTTTGCTGCCATTGCCGGTGTACCAGAGGATAGGTTCAGCGTGACCAGCGCATTGCTGGCATCCAAGCGCTGAAGCTCTTCATCGGCGACAACATAGATGCTTGGATAATGAATCGGGCTCTCGAGCTTTGCTTTACGCAGCGTAACGACCGCTTCACGATTGCGCTGGCTTAGAAGCTTTCCAAGCCAGCGCTTGTATTTGTCTGTCTCGTCAAACCAATCATTAGCAAGAAGCCTCACTTCATCAAAAGGGGCGTCTGAATTAAGAAGAATTGATCCGATAGGGCCATGCTGGCCAGCAACTTCTGCGTCCAGGTCATGACGACCAAGCCAAGTAAGCAAGATCCTTTTTCTGAACACCAAATAAGCTCCTTACTGATTTGTAAGGAAATTTACCTTCAATTGAGTCAAAAGTCTTCAGAAACATCTCAATGACTGCTCCATTCAATATCCTGAATCAGTGACTTAGAATCCGTTCAATCTACCCGTAAGTCTGCAACCACGGGGCCTGCGACGATAAAATGGGCGCTGTCTTCAGATCACCCAGACAGTGATTTTTTACCCTGCGCACCTTCAAACTCGAACAGTCCGAAACCGAGATTATCACACCCCACGGAGGTATGGCGCTGGTCGGGCATGATCCTTTCTTAGATGAGGCAACAACCCCCAAATGGTTGATTTTTAATGAGTCAATGCGCCTGGCCCTTTACTGCTGACCCTCTACGCTACTCGCACGACGCCCAGGGCAACCAGGGCAGGCCCGCTTTCACCGCCGCCACCGTAGTATCGCGGGGGCGGCCGAGGTAGCCATACACTCGAATACCGAAGATGTGCATCATCAGGCTGGCCGCGAATTGACGCGCCTTCGGCGGCGGATAGTCGCGGCCGAGATAGTCGGCATACAGATCTTCCATTTCGGTCAGAAAGCCGCTGACGCTTTTCAGCAGCGGGCCACCGGCGGCGGCCAGTTCAAGCTGGCTCTTGACCAGAAA
>JBFGYY010000453.1:0-3127 GCA_041587095.1 Motiliproteus sp.
CGCGCCAAGTCGCTGAAGGGGACATTATCAACATATTCGGAAAAAAAACAATTCCCCCGACACATTTAAGACATATACATGCCGCCGTTAACGTGGATTGTCTCTCCTGTGACGTACGCGCCCGCCTCGCTAGCCAAAAAACCGACGACCGCAGCAACTTCTTCGGGACGACCAAGCCGGGTCAAAGGAATCTGGGCCTTAAGCGTATTTTTGTGCTCATCAGCCAGCCCGCTGGTCATATCGGTATCGATAAAGCCGGGCGCAACAGAATTAACGGTAATGTTACGCGACCCGACTTCCCGGGCCAGAGCACGGCTAAAGCCCTCGATACCGGATTTGGCGGCAGCATAGTTGCTTTGACCGGCATTACCCATAGAAGCAACGACCGAGCTGACACTGATAATACGTCCCCAGCGGGCCTTGGTCATGCCTCTCAGGCAACCTTTGGACACCCGGTAGATCGAATTCAGGTTGGTATTAACCACACCGTCCCACTCATCCTCTTTCATGCGCATCAGGATGTTATCCCGTGTGATGCCCGCATTATTGACCACGATAAGGACTGTTCCGAACTGCTCCTGAATCTGACCAAGCACCTGCTCAACAGATTCTGCACTGGCGACATCCAGTACCATCCCTGCTCCAGCGATACCGGCTTCAGAAAGATTGTCGGTAATTGCCTGCGCCCCATTCGCACTGGTGGCGGTACCCACGACAATTGCGCCCTGACGACCTAACTCCAATGCAATGGCCTTACCGATGCCACGAGTTGCACCTGTAACCAGGGCGACTTTGCCTTCAATACTCATTTTTAACTCCGCGATTATTACTCTCAGCCATTGAGAGCTTTATCAAATCCTGCCATATCACCTATGGCACCGAGCTCAAGACTACGCTCGATACGTTTATTTAGCCCTGACAGCACTTTGCCGGGGCCACACTCAATCATTCTGCTTATTCCCTGCTCAGCCATAACCTTTACCGTGGGTGCCCAAAGCACCGGGCTGTACAGCTGCATCAGCAGATTCTGCTTGATGGCCTCACTGTTAGCTGCCACTTCAGCCGCAACATTTTGCACAACAGGAATCTGGGCCTCGCCAAGGGTCACCGCATCCAACTCGGCGGATAAGCGTTCCGCAGCTGGCTTCATCAGGGCGCAATGCGAAGGAACGCTAACAGGCAGTGGCAACGCTCGCTTGGCACCAGCAGACTTACACAAGACGATTGCACGCTCCACTGCACTTGCCTGACCTGCTATGACAATCTGGCCTGGGGAATTATAATTTACCGCTGAAACGACTTCGCCTTGCGCTGCTTCACCGCAAAGCTTAACGACGACCTCATCATCGAGACCAAGAATGGCCGCCATGCCGCCTTCCCCTGCCGGTACGGCCTGCTGCATAAATTCGCCGCGCAGCTTAACAAGGTTTACTGCGGCCTCAAAAGGCAGCACGCCGGCACACACCAGCGCGGTGTATTCACCCAGACTATGACCTGCGAGCAACGCCGGTGTCGCTCCACCCTGCTCCTGCCAAAGACGCCAAAGAGCGACCCCGGCCGTCAGCAGTGCGGGCTGTGTTTTGTCGGTACTGTTCAGATCCGCATCAGGGCCGCTCTGAGTCAACGCCCAGAGATCGTAACCGAGTACTTCGGACGCCTGGTTGAACGTGCTGCCAATTACTGCATATTTTTCGGCCAAATCCGACAGCATACCCATTTGCTGAGAACCCTGACCCGGAAATACAAATGCAAGCGACTGATTCATTTAATCCTCATGCCTGATACGTAACGTTAATCGAGATAAAATAGCTAACATCTTACCTTATCCCGCAGAAATTAAAACGCAAAGTTATAGCAATCCACACAGGTGCTCATTGATACGAAACGGAACTTTTTGCATCACTTCCAAGCGGGCCTGCTCAATAGCATGACCAAAGCAATCGCTATTTGCCGCCCCGTGACTTTTAACGACAATCCCCCTCAACCCGAGCAATGACGCTCCGTTGCGCCGGGAAGGATCCATAACCTGCTGCAACTCAGCCAGGACCGGCCGCGCCAAAAAACCCAACATCCGGCGATACAAAGAGCGATTGAACCCCTCTTTTAATGCACCACCCAGCAATCGCGCTAAGCCTTCACTGCTTTTCAAGGCAACATTACCGACAAAACCATCACAGACAACCACATCGGCACGCCCCCGACAGATATCATCGCCCTCTATATAGCCAATGTAATTGAGCCGGGAGTTCTCTTGAATCAAACGCGAAGCAAGCTTGACCTGCTCATTGCCTTTCACTTCTTCGGAACCGATATTCAACAAAGCGACCCGCGGGCTCTCCATGCCGCCAACGGCATAGGCCAGCACAGAACCCATGATGGCGAACTGAAACAGATGCTCGGCACTGCAATCCACATTGGCGCCCAGATCAAGCATAAAACAATTGCCTGTTGCGGTAGGAATCGCTGACGCGATCGCAGGGCGCTCGATGCCCGGGTGGGTATGCAGCAGATAACGCCCTACGGCCATTAACGCACCGGTGTTTCCGGCACTAACACAAGCATCAGCCCGACCATCAGCCACAAGCGAGACAGCACCATAGAGCGAGGTATCCATGCCGCGACGCAACACCGATGACGGCCGGTCATCGCACGAGACTACACTTGAACGTTCAACGAGAGAGATATTGGGCTCAGAAAAAAGCCGGGGATTAACCGATTCAATCGCTTTGGCCTGACCGACCACCAGCAGATTAATATCAGGATTGCGCCGGGCATAAGCCAGCACAGAAGGGACAGTTTCACGGGGACCGAAGTCCCCGCTCATCGCATCAATAGCTAAGGTGCATAACGCGACCAAGCTTATTCTGCGTCTTTATTAACTACCTGGCGACCGCGGTAGAAACCGTCAGCAGTCACGTGGTGGCGAAGATGAATTTCGCCAGTGGTGGAATCGGTAGACAACGTCTGAGTGGTCAGCGCGTCGTGAGAACGACGCATACCGCGACGTGAACGTGTTACTTTGCTCTTTTGAACAGCCATGACTTAGCAGCTCCTGAAACTAATGTTTGCCAGCCTTTAATTGGGCCAGCACGCTAAACGGATTATTTTGGTCAGCCTTCGCACTCTC
>JBFGYY010000454.1:0-3117 GCA_041587095.1 Motiliproteus sp.
ATATACTGGGCGTAGCACTGCTTGATGAGTTCAAGTTTATGCTCCAGGGCGATGGTGTTGTCGAGGGCCAGGTGCGGTACGGCAAAGGGGTCGATATCGGCGACAGCGACAAATTCGGCGGCGATGGCCGCTTCTTCTTTGTTAGGACGGCTGTAGAGTGAAACCAAAATATACGCGCCGATATTGACCAGCATGCTCCAGAATACCGAGTGGGTCAGCGCCGACATGCTGTTGTTACCCAGCAGTGCCTGCGGGCGGAAAAGTTCGATACCCAGCGGGCCGTTTGTGATCCAGTCAGCACTAAACCAGCCGCTCTGGCTCAGTGTGGGCAACAGCAGGGTATATATCCAAATCAGGAATCCGGCGCTTAAGCCGGCCATGGCACCGGCCAATGAGCCTCGGCGCCAGAACAGCCCGCCAAGGATAACCGGTGCAAACTGCAATATCGCGGCAAAGGAGATCAGGCCAATGTTAACCAGCATCAGGCTGCTGCCAATCAGCAGATCGAACAGGTAGCCCCCGGCGATCAAAAGGGCGACTGCCAGCCAGCGCAGTTGCAGCATATAGCCGCGCAGGCCGCGCAGGAACGAACAGCATTCGAACAAGGGCAGCATGAGGTGGTTGGCCGTCATGGTGGAGAGCGTCATGGCGCTGATCAGGATCATACCGGTGGCCGCGGAAAAGCCGCCGATAAAGACCAGCAGCGACAGGACGCCCTGATTCTGCAGTTGCGGCAGCATCAGAACGAAGCTGTCAGCTTGCTCAGGGGGCAGCTTCAGCAGTATGCCTGCGGCCGCAATGGGGATGACGAACAGGTTAATGAGCAGCATATAAGCCGGCACCAGCCACTGAGCGCGCCGGATATGGTCGGGATTACCGTTTTCAACCACCGCCACATGGAACTGGCGCGGTAAAAACATAAAGGCGGCCATGCTTAGAATAAGAAATGTGAGCCAGCTCTGCAGAGGCGGTGGCGTCGATAGCGCTTTCAGTGCATTGGTCTGGTCGGCTGGAATGCGGGCGATCAGGTCGCCGGGGCCGTCGAAAAGCGCGAAGCAGACATACAGGCCCACTGCGAGAAAAGCGATCAGTTTGACCAGACTTTCGATGGCCAGAATAAACATCATACCCGGGTGGCGCTCGGTGGGGTCCAGCTGGCGGACCCCGAACAGGATTGTAAACAGGGTCATGAGTATCACAGTTACCAGCCCGACCTGCTGCTCGTGCAGCGCAGAACTGCCGGATTGATATGTGAGAAGGGCAAAGCTGCTAACCACAGATTTCAGCTGCAAGGCGATATAAGGCACGATACCCATCAGGCAAATCACCGTTACCAGTGCCGCCAGCAGTGTGGATTTGTTATAGCGGCTGGAGATGAGATCGGCAATGCTGGTGATATGGTGCAGGTTCTTGAGTCGTATCAGCCTGCCAAGCAGCGGCTGGGCGAACAACAGAACCAGTGTGGGGCCCAGATAGATGGCCAGAAACAGCACGCCGGAATTGGAGGCGGCGCCTACGCTGCCGTAAAAGGTCCAGGACGTGCAGTAAACCGCCAGTGACAGGCTGTAGATGGTCGCGTTGTTACACAGGCGCTCTGCGCGCTGGGGAGCCTGTGCCCAGCGGGACAGGGCAAACAAGAGCACCATATACACGAGGATGACCAGCAGGACTTGTATGGGCTCAAACATCCGGGTCTGACTCTCCAGATGAACTGCGCGGTTTTGACCTGCTGATGCGGACTAACAGCAGGATCAGCAACAGCCAGAGTGCGAACATATAGCCCAGGATATGCGGCAAATCCCAGTGCCGGGAATCGCTGAGTCCCGGCCACAGGCTGGCAATGACAGCCAGCGTGAGTAGCAGAGCCAGACTTAGCGCTGAATCGATCGTTGAATCTTTATGCTTCATACAGATACCGGACAGGGGCCGACCCGGTTAGTTTAGATCAGCCAGCCTGATAAGTATCCTCATTACCTGCTTGCAGGGTTATATCCGTGGCGGCTTATAAACTCTGGGACGACTTCGTCCTGCTAAGTCCTTTACGGCGGCTTGCTTTCAGTAAAATAAAAAACCAGCGTAATTATGAATTTCATTCAAGTGTATAGAGTGTTTTTTATACAACTATAGCCGCAATGGCATTGCCAATAACCGGGCAAAATGATTGACTGAGGCTTGTACGGTGAGGTTTGACCTTTATCTCTGTCGACCTGTTCAGACAAGTGAAGCTTCCCGCTCTATTATATTTACTCATTTTGTAAGGACCGCGACGATGCCCAGCCGTCCTCATCTGCATGCGCTGCAGTTCGGAAGCGCCGTGCGAGAAGCCTGTCTTGCACAGCCTTATACCCGCGAGCGCTTTTCCCGTGACCTGATGGCCGGTATATCCGTGGGGATTATTGCCATCCCCCTGGCGATGGCACTGGCGATTGCCAGCGGCGTACCTCCCCAGCACGGTTTATACACGGCCATGATTGCCGGCTTTGTTATTGCGCTGACCGGCGGATCCCGTTACAGCATCTCGGGGCCGACGGCCGCGTTTGTGGTGATTCTGTTTCCGGTGACTGAGCAGTTTGGTCTGGGAGGGTTGTTGGTCGCCACCCTTATGGCCGGGCTGATTATGCTGGGTCTGGCGGTGGCTCGCCTGGGAAGGCTGATCGAGTATATTCCCGAATCGGTAACGCTGGGCTTTACTTCCGGTATCGCGATCGTCATTGCGACGCTGCAGATTCGGGATTTTTTTGGCCTGAATCTGGCGCAGATGCCGGACAGTTATCTGGCCAAATTGCAGTTGCTGATCGGCTCTCTGCCGGACCTGGACTGGGCCAGTACCTTCGTTGCGGCAGCTACGCTGCTGGTTTTGATACTCTGGCCACGCCTGCGACTACGGGTTCCTGGCCACTTGCCGGCGGTGCTGGTGGGTACGTTCCTCGCGCTGTTTCTAAGCGGTCAGGGCTACTTTGTTGAAACCATCGGTACCCGCTTCAGTTACCTGATGCCCGACGGCTCCATCGGTCAGGGTATTCCGCCGTTCTTTCCGCAGTTTGACTGGCCCTGGAACCAGCCCGGCGCGGACGGGTTACCCATCGAGTGGTCCTGGCAGATGATGGAAGCCCTGAT
>JBFGYY010000455.1:0-3109 GCA_041587095.1 Motiliproteus sp.
AGCTCCCGGGCCAGAACCACATAGCGATCCGCACCGAGCACATCCTGCATATCCGCTAACGATTCCAGCAATCGGTGCGGCGACTCATAAAAAATCAACGTCCGCCCATCATCAGCCACAGACTCCAGGCGCTCACGACGCCCCTTGCTGCGCGCCGGCAGAAATCCCTCGAAAGCAAAGCGATCCGTAGGCAACCCCGAAGCACTCAACGCCGCAATCAGCGCACAAGCGCCGGGAACCGGCACGACAGCAAAACCGGCATCTCGTACGGAACGTACCAGATGGAAACCGGGGTCCGAGATCAACGGCGTTCCGGCATCCGAGATCAGCGCGATGTTTTCACCCTGCTGCAAACGCTGTACTATTCTATCGGCCTGGCCACGCTCATTATGATCATGTAGCGACCACATTGGCGTGCGGATATCGAAATGCTGCATTAACCGGCCACTATGCCGGGTATCTTCGGCAGCGATCAGGGCAACAGTACTGAGAATCTCCACCGCACGCGGTGTCATATCACCGAGATTTCCGATGGGTGTGGATACAATATATAGCGTGGCATCTGACATAGGTTGGGCGCGACCGACAATTGAATTAATGTGACATGCACTTAGCACTCAGAACAACAAAGCTCCGCCACCCTTCCCTGCTACCGGTAGCCATCCTGACTCTGGTTCTGGCGGGTTGTTCAGGCACCCCCACCACGCAAGCACCGGCGGATGAAAGCGCCGTTCCGACAGAGCCGGGACGAGTACTCTCCGAAGTTGAGCAACTGCTGCTCCAGGCTGAAAGCAGCAGCCCTCTGAGCAAAGCGGAGTATACACTACTGGCCGCTCAGCGCCTGTATGACAATGGCGACTTCCTGACGGCCCGCACACAGCTGCAAAACGTCAATCCGCTAATGCTGTCCGGCGACAAACTGCAACGACTGCGGCTTCTGCAAGGACTTACGGCACAGCAGCTCGGTGACATCGACCAGGGGCTTAGCTGGCTCTCCCAGATCGACACCCCCGAACTGCTGGACCAGGAAGAACAGCGGCGCTTACAAAACGCCCGTATCAGCAGTTACCAGCAACTGGGCAACGAAACCGCCCTGCTCAAAGCCCTTATTAACGCCACCCCCTTCCCCCCCGGGGATGAAACCCAAGCCCAGGCGCAAACTCAGGCTCACACCGAGCAGATCTGGTCTCTGTTAAAGTCCCACAACCCACTGACAGTCGCCGGCTGGGCTAAAGAACCCGCTAACACGCCCCTGGAGCAGGGCTGGTACTCGCTTTATGTACTGGTCAGCTCTCTGGATAACGACATCCGCGCCCGCAGCACACGCCTGAACAGCTGGAAGCGCCAGTGGGTTGAGCATCCCGCCCAGCTGTCACAACCTTTCGAAGTTGCCGCCTTGTTCGAAGCCACACCACCTGCCCGCAAACACATCGCCTTGCTACTGCCGCAAAGCGGCAAGCTAAAGCGTCCCGGGCAAGCGATTGTGGAAGGATTTCTCGCCGCTTACTACAGCGACCTCGCTGACAACTACCAGCCCACCAACAGCCTCCAGGCCGAACAGCCCAACCTGCCCAGACTGAGCTTTTTTGATAGCGCAGCCATTGAGGACCTGGAAGCGTTCTACACGCAAGCCAAAGACCTGCAAATCGATATGATTATCGGCCCGCTCAGCAAAAGTCACTTGCCGGCACTGCTCGACCAGGGCATTTTGGGCATTCCGACGCTGGCCCTGAACTACGCCGAGCAAAACAACAACACCATCGACCTGTTCCAGTTCGGCCTCGCAGCCGAAGACGAAGCCCGTCAGATTGCTCTGCAAGCCTGGCAAGACGGACACCGCATAGCCCTGGCCCTGACGCCCTCGACCAGCTGGGGTGAAAAAATTCGCGACAGCTTTCTCGATGAATGGCAACGCCTTGGCGGCCTGGTAGGCGACAGTACCCGTTTTAGCGGCTCACAAGATCACTCTGAAGCCATCAGCTCCCTGCTGGCTGTGGATAAAAGCGAGGCCAGAGCCAAGCGCATTGCCAAATATCTTGGCGAGAAACCCGAGTTTGAACCGCGCCGCCGTCAGGACATAGACTTTCTCTTCCTAAGCGCATTAGCTGAAGATGCAAGGCAAATAAAACCCATACTGGCCTTCCATTTCGCCGCAGAACTGCCGGTATATGCCACGTCACAGGTTTTCCAGGGCAAAGCCAACCCCGCCAAAGACAGTGACCTGAACAACATTCGCTTTACCGAAACCCCCTGGCTGCTTAACCAGCAAGCCCCCTTGCAAAGCAGCATGAAGACACAGCGCGACGATACCGCCTCACGCTTTGGCCGGCTCTACGCACTGGGTGCCGACGCGTATTTTCTGACACCGTACCTAAACCGCCTGCAAGCGCAACCCGATAGCTACATGCAAGGCTTGACCGGCCGACTCAGCATCGATGCCGAGGGGCGCACCCACCGCACACTGGACTGGGCAAGGATACAAAACGGCACCCCAAGGCCGTTGAGCCCATCGCATTGAGTCTTTCAACCGGCCATCAGGCTGAAGAATTTGCGCTTAATTACCTGCAAGCAAGAAATCTTCGCCTGATCACCCGCAATTACCACTGTCCACGCGGCGAGATAGACCTGATAATGCACAGCGACAAAACCCTGGTCTTTGTGGAAGTGCGCATGCGTTCGAACAATCGCTACGGCACACCTGCCGAAACCGTTAATTATCGCAAGCAGCAAAAACTGATTTATACCGCGCGCCATTTTCTGCAATTTAACCCCCAGTATCGCAATTGGGCCTGCAGATTTGATATCCTCGCCTGCGACAAGACACTCGGCAATAGTGTCAACTGGATAACTAACGCGATCGAATCCTGAATCCGAGGAACGAATGGAACTGCAAGACCGCATCATCGACCATTTCCATCAAGGCCTGGATCTCAAAGCCCACGCCCTGGAAGAGTTTTGCCCGGCCATCGAGCAGGCTGCCGTAATGATATTCCACTGCCTGATCAGCGAGCACAAAGTGCTGTGCTGCGGCAACGGCGGGTCTGCAGCCCTGGCACAGTACTTCGCTGCCCTGCTCCTCAATCGCTACTCTCAGGAACGCCCCGGCCTG
>JBFGYY010000456.1:0-3104 GCA_041587095.1 Motiliproteus sp.
ACTGCCAGTAATCCCGAGACCGATGCCTATAACGATCTGCCGGATAACAAAGGCATCGTAGGGCGCAACGGTTCGGCAGCCGATATCGATGTGTTCTACTTCGATTCCGGTGACGGACCTGTGGCGTTGACGGTTACCCCTGCCTGGGATGCCTTCTACCGTTCTGCACGCCGCGGTGCCAATCTCGATATCAAAGTAACCTTGAGTAATGCTCAGGGCCAGGTGTTGGCGGTTAGTGATCCGCAGGACGATACTCAGGCCGCGCTGTCGCTGGGTGTGGTTGCCGGGCGTTATTATCTGACGGTTGAAGGCGTGGGTAATAACCAGACACCCTATTCGAATTATGCGAGTTTGGGGCAGTACTATATCAGTGGTTCTGTGACACCTTCCGGCGTCAGCCAGAACGTGCCGCCGGTCGCCGCATTTAGCCGTGATTGCGTCGAACTTGCCTGTAGTTTTACCGACAGTTCCTCCGATAGCGATGGGACGGTCGTGAGCTGGAGCTGGAGTTTCGGTGACGGCGCGACCAGCAGCGTTCAGCATCCTGCGCATAGCTACGCGGCAGGTGGCAGCTTTGATGTGGTGCTGACCGTAACCGATGATCAGGGTGCGGTCAGCAGTAGCGTTCAGCGGGTTAGCGTAACCGACCCGAATGCTGTGGCACCGTCCGTGCCGTCCGGAGTGGCTGCGCTGGATAATGCCGATGCAACAGCGCTGATCTCCTGGGCGTCCCAGGCGCAGGCTGCCAGTTACGAAGTGCAGCGGCAGACGCGTCATCCGAAGAATGGACGCTGGACCGGCACCGCGACCGTGGCAACGGTATCGGCTCCGGCTACTTCGGTTATCGATAGTGCCGGTACCGGTACCTATCGCTACAGCGTTCGGGCTGTTAATGCATATGGGGCCTCAGCCTGGAGTGCCTGGTCCCAGGTCAGCGTGACGAGCACTACCGATACCAGCGGCGGTGGCGGTGGCGGCAAGAAATGCAACCCGCGCAAGCAGGTATGCTCCTAACCGTTAACGCCGATTTAACAAGGCCTGCATATGCAGGCCTTATTTTGTTGAGCTGTGATTTGTCAGAGGGGGGAGCCCGCTCTGGTTGGTTTCACGAAGACCAGATCACCTTACCCATCTCCGTCAGATCATAGCCGCCCAGACGCGCGGCTTCTTTACGGCAGGCGTCGCTTTCGAGTTGCAGCATCAATTCACGAAACAGGTTTCTGAAAAATATCCCGCGGTTGAGCGCCAGATCGAAGGATTCCCAGCCGACCGGGATGAAGTCGAGGCCAAACTCCTGAGCGGTACTGCGTGCACCGGGGCCGGCGTCGGCCAGGCCGTTGGCGATATGTGAGGCGATTTCACGCTCGGTCAGGCCGTTTTCGACCACGTTGAGCGCGTCTGCCTGGATATTGCAGTGGTGGAGTATATCGAGCAAAAAGCGCTGTGAGCCGGTGCCTTCCTGGCGCAGGCTCCAGCGTAAATTTGCGTTGATGACATCGCGGACATGGTGGTATTTGATGCGATTTTCCGGTGTCAGAATAATACCGATCTGACGTTTGAACGCCCGTACCAGCGCCCATTGCTGGTGCTGGCGATGCCGGGTCAGGAGCGCGGGATGACGCAGGTGGCTTTCTTCGGCGGGTCCCCAGTGCAGGGCGCAGATATCTGCGCGGCTGCGCGCCAGCAGCGATAAGCCGAGACGGGTGCCGGTAGCGGCGTAACTGACCAGTGCTGAGCTTTGCATGCGGGCCGCGACCTGGCTGACGGCACGGTGCAGCAGCGGATCGTCGCTGCCGGCCAGAATCAGGCGGTCCTGCATAACACCGCCATGGCTGGATTCAAATAACCACTGATCGACCAGATCGCGAGGAAACAACCACTTTCCCGTGACCTTGGTGGCAGGTATCTGTCCCTCGCTGGCCAGGGTGTAAACCTTTTTCTCATTCAGGTGCAGGTAGTCGGCAACCTGACGGATGTTCATAAAACGGGGCAGATCCGTTGTTGGTTTCACCAGTTCCATGGTCAATCCTTCTTCTTGGTTCGCGGTGAGGGGGTGGGCTTTTGGTCGAAGTCAAAATGCTCTTCACCATTAAAAAGCAGGAAGTGCTGATTTTTTGCCCGGCCGATCAG
Source organism: Motiliproteus sp. (assembly GCA_041587095.1). Lineage (GTDB taxonomy): Bacteria > Pseudomonadota > Gammaproteobacteria > Pseudomonadales > Balneatricaceae > Motiliproteus. The sequence continues at coordinate 2,131 of JBFGYY010000456.1, forward strand.
GATTATGCCCACCTGCTGGGCGATCTCCATGCCCATACGGGTGACGCCGGAGCGGGAGAGCAGAGTGGTTATTCCCATCTGCGCCACTTTTATCACCATTTCGGAGGTCAGTCGGCCAGTGGTGTAAAACACCTTGTTTTTGCCGGTCTGGCCATTGAGCAGCATTTCGCCGGCGAGGGTGTCGACGGCGTTGTGCCGGCCCACATCCTCGACAAAGCTCAGAACGCGGGTCTCTTCGCACAGCGCGCAGCCGTGAACCCCGCCGGCTTGCTTATAAATGTCATTGTATCGGCGCAAGCTTTCCAGCAGACCGTAAATCTGTGATTGGCTGCGGGGCCGGGGGGTAAGCTGTAACGCGTCGATCTTCTCCATCAGACCACCGAACACGGTGCCCTGGCCGCAGCCGGTTGTTACGGTGCGGTGAGCCAGCTTATCCGCCAGGCCGGGTATCCCGTTGTGGGTTGTGACAGCAACCGCTTCTACATCCCAGTCTACCTGCACGCTCTTTACCTGCCGGATATCGTCGATGAAGCCCTGATTTTTCAGATAACCCAGTGTGAGCAGTTCCGGGTGGCTTCCCAGCGTCATCAGTGTGACGATCTCCTGTTTATCGACATAGATAGTCAGCGGGGACTCGCCCGCGATAGAGACATCGCGGCTTAACCCCTGTTCGTCCCGGGCTTTGATCTGGTGGATGTTGCGAAATCCGGCCTGCGTCATCAATGGCTGGTAGTCAGTTGGACGCATAGTGGCTCTCCGGTTATAAAAAAAATAGCGATCAGGGGTGTTTGGGTTGCACCGACTTAAGGCTCGGCGCATAACGCGTACTTACGCAAGTATCATGCCCGTATAAAAGCCCTGAAAGCACGCATATTTTCGGACGCGGTGGGACAAAATGTCCGGGTTTTGCTCTGTGCTGAGACCTTTTGTCCCTGTGTTTGCTCTGGGTTTGGGGGATGATCTTGCCTGCTTCG
>JBFGYY010000457.1:0-3085 GCA_041587095.1 Motiliproteus sp.
CTAGCAGGAAAATCGCGATATGCACGGCTGTGAAATTAACTGACACGACAATAGGAATGAAGGCGGGTACAGGAAGCTCCGTTAATCAGGCTGAGTTGATAGCGAACATCTATCAACTCAGTTTAAAGGCTGGCTTGAGGTTAAAGGTTGACCGCTAACCGGGTCCCCTGGTCGATGGCGCGTTTGGCATCGAGCTCCTTCGCGACGTCTGCTCCGCCGATAAGATGGTAACTCTTGTTCAGCCCTTCGGTCAGTTCCCGCAGCGGGTCTTGCCCGGCGCAGACAACGATGGTATCGACCGGCAGGAGGGTCGGTTCCCCGGCTACGCTCAGATGCAGGCCCTGATCATCGATACGTTGGTAATCACAGCTGGCCAGCATTTTGACACCGCGATGCTGCAGTCCGGCGCGATGGACCCAGCCGGTTGTTTTACCCAGGCCCGCGCCCACTTTGGATTTCTTGCGTTGCAGCAGGTAAATCTCCCGTGCCGAAGGCTTGTGCTGGGGCTCAACGCCTTCCACACCGCCGCGGGATTGCAGCGTCATGTCGATGCCCCACTCAGCCATAAAGGCCGGTATATCCTGACTAGTGGAAGGTCCGTTCTGGGAGAGGAATTCTGCCAGATCAAAACCGATGCCTCCGGCACCGATTATGGCGACGCGCTTGCCAACGGGGGCGCCCCGGACCACATCCAGATAGCTGACAACGCTCGGGTGTTGGATGCCTTCAATGTCGGGTGTGCGCGGTGAGATGCCCGTTGCGAGAATCACCGCGTCGTAATCACTAGCATTCAGCTCAGCACTGGATACCCGGGTATTTAAGCGCACATCGACATTGTGCAATTCCAGTTGGCGGCGGTAGTAACGCAGTGTTTCGTAGAACTCCTCTTTGCCGGGTATTTTTTTGGCGATATTGAACTGCCCGCCAATTTCGCTGCCGGCATCGTACAATGTCACGTGATGGCCGCATTGCACTGCGGTAACGGCAAAGGCCAGACCTGCTGGTCCGGCGCCCACGACCGCTAACTTTTTGGGTGTTGCGCTGGTGCTGATAAGAAGTTCGGTTTCATTGCAGGCGCGAGGGTTGACCAGGCAGCTACTGAGCTTGCCATTGAATATATGGTCGAGACAGGCCTGGTTACAACCGATGCAGGTGTTAATCTCATCACTGCGGGATTCTTCTGCCTTCAGAACAAATTCGGGATCGGCGAGGAAGGGCCGCGCCATTGAGATCATATCCGCATCGCCCCGGGCCAAAACCTGTTCGCCGGTCTCGGGTGTGTTGATACGGTTGGACGTAATTACCGGTATAGACAAAGCCGCTTTGACTTTCGCGGTAACCCAGGTGAAGGCTGCACGGGGGACTTTAGTGGCGATGGTCGGAATGCGCGCTTCATGCCAGCCGATGCCGGTATTGATCAGCGTTGCCCCAGCGCTTTCAATTGCCTGGCCGAGGGTGACAATCTCATCGTAGCTACTGCCGCCTTTAACCAGATCCAGCATGGAGAGGCGGTAGATCAGAATAAAGTCGGCACCCACACGTTCCCTGACTCTGCGCACAACCTCGATGGCAAAACGGATCCGGTTGCTGTAATCGCCGCCCCAGGCGTCGGTGCGATCATTGGTACGCTTAACGATAAACTGGTTAATAAAATAACCTTCAGATCCCATGATCTCGACGCCATCATAGCCCGACTCCCTTGCCAGTTCCGCGCAGCGGGCGAAATCTTCGATCTGCTGCTCAATTTCAGCTTCGGATACCGCATGAGGTGTGAAGGGATTGATGGGAGACTTGATAGCAGAAGGCGCGATCAGGTTCGGAGAATAAGCGTAGCGCCCGGTATGCAAAATTTGCATGCATATTTTCCCGCCAGCCTTATGGACGGCCTCGGTAATGACACGGTGATCCGCGACTTTTTCCGGTTGGTCCAGACTTGCCGCACCGCTGAAGGTCAGTCCCTGAGCGTTGGGGCTGATGCCCCCCGTAACGATCAAGCCAACGCCGCCTTTCGCCCGTTCGGCATAAAAGGCTGCCATACGCTGATAGCCATTTTTGGCTTCCTCCAGGCCGGTATGCATCGATCCCATAATCACCCGGTTTTTCAAAGTCGTGAAGCCCAGATCCAGCGGCTGCAGTAGGTGAGGGTATAAGGGGTGGCTCATGGCAGGCTCCATTGTCGTTGGCGTTCGATTATTATTTTTAGCAGATCAGGCTTATCGGGCATTCTGAATCCGCTGTTTTCATTTAAGTCGCAGGAATGCAGGTCAGCCAGATCATCATCTGGACAACGTCAAGATAGCGCTGGATTTTGACGCTGTCAAGATGGGGTGGTAGATTAGCGCCATGAATGAAAAACGATCCGGTTACCATCATGGCGACCTTTACAGTAGCTTGCTGGATGCCGCCATGGCGATCATCCAGGACAACGGTGTGAGCGGCCTTTCCATGCGGCGTCTGGCAGATAAAGTACAGGTCTCGCGAACGGCGCCTTATCACCATTTTTCTGATAAGCATGCCTTGCTCTGCGCTCTGGCCGAGCAGGGGTTCAGAGAATTCTCTACGTGTATGAGTGGAGTCCAGGGTCATGATCAGCCGGATGAAATACTGGGCTATGTGCACAGTTATATTCGTTTTGCTGCCGCAGAACCGGAAAAGTACGATTTGATGTTTGGTCAGATCGTCTGGAAAGGCGGTAAGCCAACGGCGTCGCTAACGATCGCGGCTCACGAAGCCTTCCGCCATTATGTTGAACGAGTGGGGCACTGGCAGCAACAGGGACTGGTCCCGGATGGTTGCGATACCCTGCGACTCGCCCAGGTGACATGGAGTACCTTGCATGGATTGAGCCGTTTGTTGATCGACGGTATTTATCTGGATAACAACGCGCTGGAAGAGATTATCCAAACAGCTTGCCAGCTGTTTTCCCAGCAATTAAAACATGCGGTGTGAAAGATGCTTTCCAGGCGTTGCCGCTAGGTATTGAGCAGTTCTTGCGCCTGTTCGATTTTTTGTTCTTTCCAGGCCCGGTGTTGGCGCATCGCTTCGACCACCTCTTCTATATCATCCGATATTGTGATGATTTTCA
>JBFGYY010000458.1:0-3085 GCA_041587095.1 Motiliproteus sp.
GAATCTCAGTCCTACCACGGGCCGGGCACCTGTACGTTCTACGGTACCGCCAACAGTAATCAGATGCTAATGGAAGTGATGGGGCTGCACCTGCCCGGCTCCTCGTTTGTGAATCCCAACACGCCCTTGCGGGATGCATTAACCCGGGCCGCTGCCGAGCAGGTATGCCGGATCACCGAGCAGGGTGACTACCGTCCGCTGGCTTGGGTTATTGATGAGAAGGCCATCGTCAACGGTATCGTGGCATTGCTGGCGACCGGGGGGTCCACCAACCATACCATGCACATTGTTGCCATCGCCCGTGCGGCCGGGGTGCTGGTCAACTGGGACGATTTTTCTGACTTGTCGGCAGCTGTTCCCTCACTGACCCGCATTTACCCCAACGGCAGCGCCGATATCAATCATTTTCATGCGGCCGGAGGAATGGCCCTGATGTTTAGCCACCTGCTGTCGCTTGGTTTGTTGCATGAAGATGTACTGACTGTTACCGGCAAGGGGCTTAAGCAGTACACCGAGGAGCCCTTCCTGGCCGACAATAAGCTGGTCTGGCGCGTTGGCCCTAAGGCCTCGTTAGACCTGAATGTGATTGCCGACGCCGACAAACCGTTTGACGTCGATGGCGGGCTCAAACTGGTGAAGGGGAATTTGGGGCGCGGCGTTATCAAGACCTCCGCGGTCAAGCCCGAGCATCGGGTGGTGGAAGCTCCCGCAGTGGTTATCCATGATCAGAACGAACTGGAGCCGATGTTCAAGCGCGGTGAGTTGGATCGTGACTGCGTTGTGGTCGCCCGTTTTCAGGGACCGCGTGCCAATGGAATGCCTGAGCTGCACAAGATGACGCCGTTTCTCGGGGTCTTGCAGGATCGCGGCTTCAAGGTTGCGCTGGTCACAGACGGTCGCATGTCAGGCGCTTCCGGCAAGGTGCCGGCTGCAATTCATCTGACCCCGGAGGCTTGTCAGGGTGGGGCCTTAGCTCGGGTCAAAAACGGCGACCTGATTCGTTTGGATTCCTTGAGCGGTGAACTGGCGGTGCTGTTAAGCGAAGACGTGCTTAGCGCCCGCGAGGTGGTCGTAGCGGACCTTTCCGCCAACCAATATGGCATGGGCCGTGAGCTGTTTGCAGGGATGCGGCAGCAAGCCTGCGGAGCTGAGCAGGGCGCCAGCGTGCTTTTCCAAGCAGAGCGCTTTCAGCCCGAGCCGTAGGAGCATCAAAATATCCCGTGCGCTTGGGTCATGTCGCTGGTCGGGGAGTTGCAAGGTCGTACATTTATCGATGGTGGGGATTGATAAAATTTTGGTCATAGCGGGGAAAGAGTATGAGCACCGAAGTTGAAACGGCTTTAAAGACGTCGCCGGTGATGGCTGTGTTGGTGATCGAGCGTGTTGAGGATGCCGTGCCGCTGGCAGCGGCACTGGTTGCCGGGGGACTTAGGGTGCTGGAGGTGACCCTGCGTACTGATGCCGCCTTGGCTGCTATTCGGGCCATCGCTACGGAGGTGAAAGGTGCCATTGTGGGTGCCGGTACCGTAACTACCCCCGCACATCTTCAAGCAGTAAAAGAGGCTGGTGGCATCTTCGCCATCAGCCCGGGTGCACCCCCTGCGCTTCTTGAGGCGGGTGTCGCAAATGACCTGCCGTTTCTGCCGGCGATCAGTACCGTTACCGAGCTGATGGTGGCGATGGACTACGGTTATCGGGCATTCAAGTTCTTCCCGGCAGAGTCCAGCGGCGGTGTCCCGGCGCTTAAATCGATCGCAGGCCCTTTTCCGCAAGTGACATTTTGTCCTACCGGCGGCATCGGCTCCGGTAATTTTCTGGATTATCTGGCGTTGCCCAACGTGGCCTGTGTCGGTGGGTCCTGGGTGGCGCCCGCCGAGTTGATTCGCAATCAGGACTGGGCTGGTATCGAAGCTTTGGCGGCTGATGCGGTTGCGCGGGCGAAGGCGGCAGGCTGATCAGGCGAGTTTTGTGACGCCGCTGGCCGGCGTTGCTGCTCCCGATCCGTATCAGAACAGCGCGTAAGCTATCGGTGAGCACGTAAGCTGTGGGTTCGCGCTAAGCTACAGATTAATACAGCAGGTTTGTTGGACGGTTATATTGATTTGAACAGGTGTTGATCGCTCAGGTATGAAAAGAGGTGTCTATGAATGATTCGCCACCGCCACTGGTTCGCTTTAAGAGTCGCCCGGTACTCGATCGCCAGCTTTGCAATGAGGTTGCCGGGCGGCTGCGCAACGCCTTAACGCAGCGTGATCTGGCGTCCCTGGTGGTGTCAGGCGGGCGTACGCCGGTGGGGTTGTTTGAGTTGCTGTCCCGGGAGGCGTTGGATTGGTCGCGGGTCGTTGTCACCCTGGCAGATGAACGCTGGGTTGCGCCCGGCACCGAGGACAGCAACGAACATTTGGTGCGTGCTCATCTGTTGCAGAATCAAGCGGCGGCTGCCCGGTTTATCGGGCTTAAAACCCCGGCCGTGACCGCCGAGGCGGGACTCTTTGAATGTCAGCAACGGCTTGCGGCATTACCCGCGGTACTGGATGTGGTGATTCTGGGGATGGGTGAGGATGGTCATACCGCGTCATTTTTCCCCGGTGCTAAGGCTCTCAGGCAAGCGCTGGATCTGCAGTCATCAGTTGATTGTTTGGCCTTGATGCCTGTGACGGCACCCCATGCCCGAATGACGTTAAGTCTTGCCCGACTGCTGCGCAGCGAACAGCTTTACCTGCACCTGTGCGGAGAGTCCAAACTACCTGTGCTTGAGCAAGCTATGCAGGCCGGGTCTGAAGAAAATATGCCGGTTCGTGCGGTGCTACACCAAAGTCAGACACCGGTGGCGATCTATTGGGCGCCTTGATGTGACTTGCGGCGCCGGTCTTTCTAGCCCTTGCAGCATTGGCCCTTGGCCCATTGGTGTTTGACGTTAATCCATGCTAGTTTCGAAATTTCGGGCTTGCAAAGGAGTGCGTCCACGATGGTAGGTAGTCGTTCAGATAGTTGTTTAGCGTTGGGTGCTGATGGTCAGCAACAGTCATCTTTTACGCCTAAATTTGCGTTTGTTGAGATGAATATGCGCTGTAAATACGATTGC
>JBFGYY010000459.1:0-3077 GCA_041587095.1 Motiliproteus sp.
GAGGGGCCACATCCCCCCGCTAAGCAGGTGAATGACGCCGGAAAATATGGTGTCTGACTGAACCTTGCCTAACGACGTGGTCGTCATGATGGGCAGCAGGTTCGCGGGGATATACAGCAACGTGGCGGCGACCAGCAGCGCTGAGGTTTTCTGCAAACTCCTCGGAATACGGTGATGCACCCGCTCCCGACATCGCGGACAGCGCCTGCCCTGGCGGATCAGACCTTGTCCGACCAGCGCGTCACATCCGTGACATCCGGTCACCGGTTCCCCCTCGCGGTTAACATAATAGTCAAAGGGCTGCAGCCAGTTCCATAGCCAGCGCCGATTCATCTGCTGGTGAGCCGCCAGCAACACAAACACCAGTCCTAAAAAGGCATACAAGGCAGGCCCCGGCACAATATCCGCAAGTTCGCGTAATTTGACCGACGCGACAAATACGCCAAGCAGAAACACCTCGAGCATACTCCAGGGTCGCGCTACCAACAGAAAGTGCAATACCCAGCGCTGGCCGGGCAGAGGACGCCGCAGCGCGGCTGGCAGATAGATATAACCAAACCCCAGCAATTCCAGCAGCGGAAACAGAAATATCGTGCCAAATACCAGTAACGACAGGAGCCATTGTTCACGCTGTAACAGCGCCCATACGCCGCTGAGAAGGGTTACCTCCTGGTGAATGCCGCCAATATCCAGAGTCAGAAACGCGAAACTGTTACTGACTAGAAATAAAATCAAACCCGCAAAGGTAAACGCCAACCCGCGACTCAGCCAACCCGGCCGCTCAACGAACAGGATCGCACGGCAAGTTCGGCAGCGGCACTGCCCCTTACGGAAGTCAGGCACACGCTGCTGCTGGCCACACTCGTGGCATTCAATCAGATTTTTACGCAGCCTTATCAAATTGAGCGAAACTCCCTGCCATTGATCACACAACCTTAGCTTAACGCTAACGTTTCCCGTAGATCACAGCGTAAAAAACCGTACAATGGCGCTATATGGCTACCGGCTCATGCCATCAGGCCCCGCTTCGCGCGATCTTGATCATAACGCCAGATGTACTCTTGTCTTCCAGGCTTATTAACACGGCAGGCAGGCATACCGACCTGTGCATCGCCCCACAAACTCATTCACTATAGGAAATCGTGATGAAGGCTGGAAAATCACTGACGGTCGTGTTGATTATGCTCCTGTTAACCGCCTGCTCAACTCGTGAAGTTGTCAACAAACGTGCGGGCTCAACCGAACAGCGCTTAATCACCTACAGTATCGAAAAAATGATCAATGCGCTCCCTGAGGAGGATTTTAATCCGTATCGGGGTAAGCGTGTCGAATTGAATACGCATTTCATCATTCAGGATGAACTGCTTGGCTACGCCGACCGAATGTTGCGGCTCAGTCTTCAGCACCGATTTGGCATCGACATCATCTCCAGTGGCGAAACCTCGGATGCGATCATCGATATCTTTTTCGACTCGATCGGAACCGATGCTGACTCCTTTGGTCTTTCAATACCACTGGTCAATCTCAGCGATACGTCCCAGAGCACCCGCATCGACCTGCTGGCGCTGGATATGTACCACGGCGTCACTGAATGCCACTATTACATTCGCGATCTGCAACGAGATACGCTGATAAAAAGCGATAAAATCCTTGCGCGTATCAGAACCGACAAAGTTGCCACACCGATATTCAATTTCCCGGTGTCCAACCTGTAATCCGCTCAAACAAGAGACGACCCCATGCTATCGACCCGCAAGCTCACCTGGCCAAACATCGTGACATTACTCGCCATAACATTCAGCCCGGCACCGGCACTGTGCGCCGGTCAGGACCTGCTTTCTGAACTGAAATTCACCGCCGCCGAGATATTGATCTATACCGACCAGCTGCAAAAGCTCGACAACACCGTGTGTAACAGCGCCGCCGATAACCGCTACAACCGGCAACTCACCCAAAAGCAACTACTGGCCGATCTAACCGCAACCGATCGCGAACAGCTCGCTGAATTTCTTGCCTCTGAGCAGTTCCAGGCGATGCTGGCGGAAAACAGCAACGGGATCAACAGCATGATCCCGGTCCGGTCAGATCTACTCAGCGGCGCGAAACTGAACGACGCGGTCCGCGCCAGCTGTATCGAATTCGGGCTTATCTTCCAGGATAATCTGCGCGATACGCAAACGGACTACCAACGTTTACTCGGTGAGTACCAGCAATAAGAGGCACCTTGGACTAATTCGCCGTCACCTGCATTGGAGCCAACCCGTTATCGATCTTGCGGGCGCGGCGTTCAGCGAATCAGTACAACAGATATTGATCCTTAGCGTTACAACGAGCAGGTGATACAACGCAGCCGTTATCTAAAACCGGCAAGCCCAAAAGCCTAATACGCAAATAATGCCTATAGTTCATATACAGCTTCGCCAGTAAAGAGTGGTAACGTGCGACACCGCTGTTAAATGGCGCAGGCCCGAGCATGCAGTAGCCGTCGCAACGATCAGCGAACGTCGGGAGGTCGGACTTGCTAACATCCTGGTTGACCAAAAAGGACGCATCGTTACCCTCTGCGCCGAAAAAGAACGCGCTCATCCTATCCGGTGGTGGTGCGCGAGCCGCGTATCAGGTCGGGGTACTCAAAGCCCTGACCCAGATACTCCCGGCCAGCACCCGCAACCCCTTCCCGATTATCTGCGGCACCTCGGCCGGTGCGATTAATGCCCTGGCACTGGCCACCCATGCGGGAAATTTCAGCGAAGCGGTGACCGACCTGGAGCAAACGTGGCATAACCTGGCCCCGGGTAATGTGTATCGTTCAGACACCACTTCGCTGATGAAAGGCTTTGGCCGACTGTTGTTTTCGCTGTTTAACGAAGGCATCGGGCGAACCAAACCGGTTGCGCTGCTGGACAACGCTCCGCTGCGTGAACTGCTTGAAGAGACTATCCAGTTTCAGCATATCGATCGCACTATTCAGGATGGGGATCTGGACGCTGTCTGCATCACGGCGATGGGATACAGCACCGGTCAATCCATCAGTTTCTTTCAGGGGCGTCCCGACATCAGTGCCTGGCAACGCCATC
>JBFGYY010000460.1:0-3066 GCA_041587095.1 Motiliproteus sp.
AGGAGGGGACTTTTCGGCCCAAAGTACCCTTGGGCGAGAAGTGCAGTTAAGTGAGTTTAGCGGGCGCCCAGTTCTGTTGGTTTTTGGCTATACCAATTGTTCGGATATCTGTCCGGTAACACTGGGGCATCTATCTGTTCTCACCAAAGACAACCCCGATCTGGTTCACGTGTTGTTCGTATCGATCGACTCGGAATACGACACCGTTGACCATCTGAAGGCTTATCTATCCCACTTCGATGATCAATTTATCGGTATTACTGATCGGCGGGAGAGTATCGACCGCATTGTTCAATTGTACCAAGCGCGCTATAGCCAAGTTGGCGATCGTCCACTCAGTACCGGCTACAAGAAGTTCAAAGTCGTGAAGCCAGATGCAGGTGCGGAGCAGGCGTATCTCTATACCCATAGCGCGACAATTTATTTGCTTGACCAACAAGGTCGGACGCGGGGCACCTACTTTAATGGCACGCCAATATCCCAAATGCTGGGCGATATCGAGTCACTGCACGCCGAGGGGCGGCAATTATGATTACCAGCCCAATAAGCAAAACACTCTTGGTTGCTACTGCCTTAATGGCTGCGTTGGTCAGTCGTTCAGCCTTTTCGGCAGAGACGGTGTCGTCAGAGGCAGAGATCGAAGTCGAGCATGCCTGGATACGGGATTTGCCCGCTGTTTCACGGGTAAATAGCGCCTATATGCAGGTCACCAATAAGAGCCATGTCGACGATCAGCTCGTCGGCGCTAGCGTCCCCTTCGCGGCGGTGACCGAGATTCATCATACAGAGCTCAGGGGCGGGCAGTACCGAATGAGTCAGGTTGATTCGGTACCGCTACCTGCGGGCGAAACGTTGCTGCTTAAGAGCGGAGGTTACCACCTCATGATGCGGGAACTATCGCGGATGCCAGAAAAGGGGGAGCAAGTACCCATCACTCTGCAATTTGTAAATGCGGGCAGCGTTGTTATCGACGCACAGGTAGCTTCGGGTCAGGAGAAGCTGCATGGCCACCCCGCCCATGATCACGCCCATGACCATCGTTAAGGTTCGACAATCGGGTTCAGTTCTCGCTGAACGGGTGAGGGATGTATGAATAGCAGTTCCTTCGACGTAATTACAGCGCCGCATGCCCTGGGGCGGCAAAACCGTCTGCCAGGGGATCTGGCGATGTGGTGTTTTATCCTCGCCGAACTCAGCGTTTTCGCGCTGATGTTCATCGCATTCAGTTGGCTGCGGACGACTGAACGAGAGGTTTTTCTTGCGGGCCAGGCTCTGCTTCATCCGGGCGCCGGGCTTATCAACACCCTCGCTTTGCTGACTGCCAGTGCGATGGCGGCAGAAGGGGTGCACGCCAATCGCTGCGACCGGCAGCGTGCCGCCAGTCGCTGGCTGACAGGTGCCATCGTTATTAGCCTGGTGTACGTGGTGATCAAACTGTGGGAGTACTGGTTACTGGGGCAGGCGGGCTACGGGCTAAACGGTAACCGTTTCTTTATGGCGTACTTCCTGCTGACCGGATTTCATTTTTTACATGTGCTGCTGGGGTTGGTGATTCTCGGGTACATGGCCGGCAAATTACGGCAGCGTGAATATGGACCAAGCAATGTGGTCGGCTTGGAGAGTGGCGTATGTTACTGGCACATGGTCGATCTGCTCTGGATCGTTTTATTTCCCCTTGTTTACGTGATTCAGTGATATGAAAAGTCATCGGATTAACTGGTTGTTGCTGACGTTCCTGACTGTCCTGAGCTTTGCGCTGATGGAATCCTCGGCAAGCGGTGGGATCGTCGGCGTTATCTTGGCCATCACCGCTATCAAGGGGGCGATGATTGTCGATGGGTTTATGGAGCTCAAAGGCATCAAGCACCTAGTGCGAAATGCAATGTTGCTTTACTGCCCTGTGCTGGGGGGGCTTCTGCTAGCGGTGCTTACTCTGAGGTAAGCAAGCCTAGATTACGAAAACCTGCAGCATCGTTGCGGTGTACGCGAAGCTAAACTTTAGAGGTGAAAAACATGGGATTAGGTGGAATTAGCGTTTGGCAGTTAGCCGTCGTATTACTGCTGGTGGTTTTGGTCTTTGGCACGAAAAAACTCAGCGGTATGGGCAAGGATCTGGGCGGTGCTTTGAAAGATTTTAAGCAGGCGGTCAAAGATGAAGATTCGCCCCGTTTGCCTTGATGGCAGGTGGCGGAGGGGGTGCTGGAAGTTTGATGTAGTTGATCCGGCATCACGTTGAACGAGGTGTTTGTATGCAGTTGATTAAAAATCCGAAGTGGGACCGAGAGCTGATCCAGCGCTATGACCTGGAGGGACCACGGTATACTTCTTATCCGACGGCGATTGAGATGTCAGAGCAGGTCGATGCGCAGCAGCTTATCGACACTGCGCGTGCAACGGCAACTCAAAACGCGCCGCTTTCCCTCTATCTGCACCTGCCGTTTTGCACACACGTCTGCTATTTCTGTGCCTGCAACAAGGTCATTACGCGCAACAAAAAGCGTGCGCTCCCTTACCTTGAGCAGTTGAAACAGGAGATAGAACAGGCGGCGCGTTGGTATGGCGGCACCCGGCGGGTGGATCAACTGGCGCTCGGCGGTGGCACACCGACGTTTATTTCAGAAGACCAGCAGCGAGCGTTGATGGGCTGGTTACGCCAACACTTCCATTTAAGAGATGATGACCAGGGGGATTATTCGATTGAGATTGATCCGCGCGAGCTACGGCCGGATACCTTGCCGGTGCTGCGTGACCTTGGGTTTAACCGGGTCAGTTTTGGTGTTCAGGACCTGGAGGAAAAAGTTCAGCGGGCGGTCAACAGAATCCAGCCTTTCCATCTCACCGAAAGTGTTCTGCAGCAGGCGCGGGATCAGGGTTTTCGTTCCACCAACTTGGACTTGATCTACGGTCTGCCGCTGCAAACGATTGCCAGTTTTGAGCGGACGCTGGCACGTGTCATCGACCTAGCCCCGGACCGCATATCGATCTTCAACTACGCCCATCTGCCGGATCGCTTCAGATCCCAGCGTCACATCGACGCCAGCCAGTTGCCCAGCCCGCAAGAGAAAC
>JBFGYY010000461.1:0-3063 GCA_041587095.1 Motiliproteus sp.
GAGCCGCTCCCCGGCCCGGCATCACTTGCGCCGCCGCTAACTCCCGCCCTGTCAGCGAACCCGGCGCCTCTCCCCTGTGAGCAGGAGGATTCAGGAGATATGGCGCTAACGGCAGATGGTGAGCACGCAACTTTTAAGCATGTAGCCCTTGAGCATGTAGCCCTTGAGCATTCAAATCTGGCGCAATCCAATCTGGCGCATTCAGACGCCGAGTATTCTGGCGAGGAGTCACTAACGGCAGCCTCCGACCAGTTTGTCTTTCTGGACGATGAGGACACTGTCACTCAACCCGAGACAAGCGCGATACCGCAACACAATGAACTTTCAATGCTGCCCGAGTCACTAGATCCCGCGGATCGAATCGCGCTGTTAAGGGAATCGTCAACCTCGAGACCCAACCTGGCTACCGATCACGCAGGTCCCGTGCAATTAACGACTCGATCAGGCAGAAGAGGCGCGAAGGTCCAAAGCGAACTCGCGATGCTTTCAGATCAACCGCTGGACATGGAAGAGGCGGAACCCACACAGCAAGATGGATCGCCAACCGCTTCTGACCGGTGCCCCCCCATCGACCAGCCATGTCCCGATACGCTTCCTGAACCACCCGAATTAACCCGGTTAGCCGAATCCACAGTGCCTGATACGCAAGCGATCGGTGCCGCTACGTCCGGTAAACAGAAACAATCTGTTACGCGGCTCATTGCGCTGCTGCTTATCGGCGTAGCTGCAACGCTGGGCACCGCACGCATTAGCGGTTATAGCCCGTATTCATGGGATACACTTCAGCAACTGGCCCAGCCGTCATCCTGGCAACAACGCATTGACAACACACCGATCCCGCGTTGGTACGAGGCATCAACAACCCGGCTACAGGGTTGGATAGATCAGTTCAATGGCAGTGATTGGACGAATACCAACCCGGATAACAACCTCGCCGAGCACTCGCAAAGCGCTGCGATAATACCGGTCAAAACATCCGGGCTTAGCGTCATGGACGCTAGCGCCCCCCCGGCAGCATCCATCCCTGCCGCGATAAAAGTGCTCGAAGACACTCTGCGCACCGCGCCAAACTCCGAATCTGACACAGTGAACAGCGCTACAGTCCAGACCGAGCCCTTCGGTTCACAGACCGATACCATCAATTATCTGCTGGCACTGGCGCGCACCGACGAACAGAATTATCGCTTCACCTACCCCCCGAATAACAACGCGGTTACACGCTACCGGCATGTGTTGCGCCTGGCACCGAACAACAGTCAGGCGATGGCCGGGTTGGAGCGTATCGAACTGCGTTATCAAAAGCGCGCTAAAAAAGCGCTGCAACAGCAGCGCTGGGAGGTCGCCCGGGAAAACTATCAGCGCTTGTTATGGATTGATGACAATCATTCCTGGGCGCGTGACGGGCTGGCGCAGCTTCCGCCGGAGTAACCCGCGCCCGCTGCCAGCGTAAATAGTTGCTTTCCGATGCCCCGCCACAACCTCCTACCCGGCGCATACCATGCCTGCCCATCTCGAACATCCGTCACTGGCCTTATTGGCTCTGCCCGTTTAAGATACTGGTTATTCATACAGCAGCGCACTTATTATGCTTCTCTATATCGCAGAAAAACCGAGTCTCGGCCGGGCCATCGCGGCAGCCCTTTCGCAGCCGCAACAAAAAGGAGACGGCTTTATTCGCCTGGCAAACGGCGACTGCGTAAGCTGGTGCATCGGCCACCTTCTCGAACAGGCCGAGCCCGACGCCTATGACGCGGCCTACAAACAATGGCGCGCCGAGCACCTGCCCATTATCCCGCAGCAATGGCAGTTAAAGGCCCGTAGCAGTACCCGAAAACAACTTACGGTATTACGTAAGCTCGTCAAAGAGGCCGATCAGCTGGTGCATGCCGGTGATCCGGACCGCGAGGGGCAACTGCTGGTTGATGAAGTGATCAACCACCTTGGCGTCAGCGCTAAAAAACGCGATGCAACCATGCGCTGTCTGATCAGCGACCTGAATCCCTCCGCAGTCAGACGCGCACTGGCCACACTGCGCAGCAACAAAGAGTTTATTCCACTCTCCACCTCGGCGCTGGCGCGCGCTCGCGCCGACTGGTTGTACGGCATCAACATGACACGAGCCTATACTTTACAGGGGCGTAAAGCCGGCTATGCAGGGCTGTTATCGGTCGGACGTGTACAAACCCCGCTGCTCGGACTGGTGGTGCGCCGCGATCAGGCGATCGACGATTTTGTTGCAAAAACCTACTACGATGTAGACGCCTGCCTGCAAACGCCCCCTTCAACCGATGCGTCCCCCCAGGACAGCCCCGCCGGGACTACATTTAAGGCGCGCTGGCAACCCAGCGATGCCTGCGCCCGGCACCAGGATGAGGAAGGCCGCGTGCTCAGCAAAGCACTGGCTGAAAATGTCGTGCAACGTATTACCGATCAGCCCGCCACCGTCAGCACCCTGGAGCGCAAGTTAAAACGCAGCGCCCCGCCACTGCCCTACAACCTGTCAGCGCTGCAGATCGATGCCGCTCGACGCTTCGGGCTTAGCGCACAGCAGGTTTTGGATGGCTGTCAGGCACTGTATGAACAACACAAGCTGATTACCTATCCACGCTCGGACTGCCGCTACCTGCCTTTGGAGCACCACCGGGAGGCCGCTACGGTGATCCGGGCGATCGCGAATAACTGCCCGGATCTCGGCGACGCCACAATCGATGCCGACGCGAAGCGACAGAGCAAGGCCTGGAACGACAGCAAAGTTGACGCCCATCACGCCATCATACCGACCTCACGTCAGGCGGCGCCTGCCCGGCTCAGCCAGAGTGAACGGCAGATCTATCAACAGATTTCACGCCAGTATCTGTGCCAGTTTTATCCCGAGCACCGCTACCAGGCAACCCGGGTCGAACTGACGATTCAGGGCGGCTGCTTTGTCGCCAAGGCCCGGCAAACCGAACAGGTCGGCTGGAAAGTACTGTTTCCCACTCGCTCCAGGGGCGCGGCGACCGGCACTGATTCGACCGGCAGGTCTGATGGGCAGCAGCCGCCGGACAGTCAAGACGAACCCGA
>JBFGYY010000462.1:0-3062 GCA_041587095.1 Motiliproteus sp.
ATGAAAGTAAGTACAAAACAGATTGTTCGAGTGTTCGCAGTGTTTTGCCTGCTGGTTGGAGGCGCTGCGAGTGCTGTTGAACCGGTAGATATTAACAAAGCAGATGCGCAGGCTTTGGCGAAAGCGCTTGATGGTATCGGTAAATCCAAGGCCGCACTTATCGTTCAGTACCGTGACGAGCACGGAGGCTTTGCCACGGTTGATGAATTGGTTAACGTCAAAGGTATAGGGGCGCGCCTGTTGGACGCCAACAGAGATAAAATTCTTGTAAGGCTGTCCCGGTAAAATCTGGTTTGGGTCAGACGAAGCCGCCCTCGGTCCGTCTGGCCTGTTTGCTTAGTTCGGGGTGTTTTTTTGGCTTTTCTCGATGCGGCTTTTTATCATGAGGTACCTGGGCGTGGGGCCGATATCTTCATAGACAGGATCGCCTTCCTCCATGCGGATCACCTTGGGGCCGGCAACATAGGGCATTCTTCGCTCTACTTCTTCCAACGCGTGGCTTAGCAGGCTGGCAATAATTTCTTCCTTTGGAAGCTGGTAAGTTTCGGCGAGTGCTTCTAATTTAGCGATGTCATCACGTTCTATTGGGGTGTTGTGCATGACTTTTGGCTGGAAATGGATGCGTTGTTCACTCCAGGCTGTCAAAAGTCGGCCAATTGGCGTGTCGCCCATAAAAACCTCCAGAGCAGTTTTGTTATAGATTTCAGTGTAGTCGGTCTAATCTGTTTTTACCCGTTCGGATTGTTCCACCGCACCCTTCCTTCCTTAGTCGTAGAGCCTTATAATCCGCTGTTCGATTTTATCTGTATCTATACTTAGGAATTTGTAATGGCAATTGAACGCACTCTCTCCATCATTAAGCCTGACGCGGTGGCAAAGAATGTTATTGGTCAAATTTACAGCCGTTTTGAATCAAACGGTCTGAAAATTGTCGAAGCCAAAATGCTGACGCTGGATGCTGCCTTAGCGGGCGGGTTCTATGCCGAGCATGAAGGTCGTCCTTTCTACAATGATCTGGTTGCTTTCATGACTTCTGGTCCGGTTATGATTCAGGTCCTGGAAGGTGAAGGTGCGGTACTTAAGAACCGCGAGCTGATGGGCGCAACAAATCCAAAAGAAGCCGCAGCAGGCACTATTCGCGCGGATTTTGCAGAGTCAATCGATGCAAATGCCGTTCACGGCTCAGACTCCGTTGAGTCGGCTGCCCGTGAAGTAGCGTATTTCTTCGGCGCCTAACCTTTTCTGGCGTCAGGCCTTGTTTCTGGCGTGAAGGTGGTGTTTTTTGCAGCGTGAGTTAGCCGGCTTGCGCTGCAGTTTATGTTCGGCAGTAGTGTGACGTCATGAGTACGACTGAAAAAGTCAATTTACTGGGATTCTCTCTTGAGAAGCTTGAAGCGTTTTTTGAAAGCATAGGTGAAAAACGCTTTCGTGCCGTTCAGGTCATTAAATGGATCCACCAGATGGGGGTGTCTGACTTTGATGACATGACGAATGTCGGCAAGGCGCTGCGCGCCAAATTAAAAGAACTGGCTGAAATACGTGAGCCGGAAGTTGCACTACAAGAATGTTCCGCCGATGGTACTCGCAAGTGGGTTATCCGCCTTGACGGCGGTAGCTCGGTTGAAACCGTATTGATACCCGAAGGGGACCGTGCAACGTTATGTGTCTCTTCACAGGTTGGGTGTTCGCTTGATTGCAGTTTTTGCTCTACGGGTAAGCAGGGTTTTAATCGCAATCTGACCGCTGCAGAAATTATTGGTCAACTGCGCGTCGCTGTAAAATCATTTGGTCCTATCGACCCGAAAGAAAACCGGCGTGTGATAAATGTCGTTTTTATGGGCATGGGTGAGCCGCTGATGAATTTCGAACCGGTGATGGATGCCGTATCCCTGATGATGGAGGATAACGCTTACGGTTTATCTAAGCGTCGGGTCACTCTGAGTACCGCAGGACTGGTTCCTTATATCGATAAGCTGCGTGAAGTCAGCGATGTCTCGTTAGCCTTATCACTGCATGCGCCGAATGATGCATTACGCGACGTGCTGGTTCCGTTAAATAAGCGTTATCCTATTGCTGAGGTCATTGCTGCGTGTAATCGTTATCTGGACGGCTTGAATGATAAACGTGTGGTGACGATTGAATATACGATGATAGATGGCGTAAATGACCGCCCCGAGCATGCGCGTGAGCTGGCAAAAGTCCTGCGTCAGGTACCATGTAAGCTGAATATTATCCCTTTTAATCCGTTCCCTAATTCAGATTACCGCCGTGCTAAGCTAGCAGCTATTGAAACGTTTAAACAAATTGTGCAGCGAGCGGGAATTGTGGTTACAGTACGCAGCACACGCGGTGATGATATTGATGCGGCTTGTGGTCAGCTGGTTGGTCGGGTTGAGGATCGGACCCGTCGCAGCGAAAAATATATTCCTGTCGTTCTGCAGCAGGATACATAATTGTTATAAGTAGGCTTGTTTAGCTTGGGTGTGTTTAACTGCAGTTAATGATGTCTACGGGGAAAACGTATATGCGGTTGGTGTTGTTCATCTGTTTGATCGGGCTTGCGGGGTGCGCTACTCAGGTTGAAACTTTGATGAGCAATCGTGGCAGTGAAACTGAACGGATTAATTCGCGGATTCGCTGGGCTCAGGAGTTAATTCAACAGGGGGAATATGAGCAAGCCAAGCGACCTCTGACTCAGGCTCTGTCTATTAACGATAACTCTAAGGATGCCAATAATCTTTTGGGTTTGGTATTTCAGCAGCAGGGTGAAAATGAGCTGGCGGAAACTTATTTTCGTAAAACCCTCGCAATTGCTGAAGATTTTTCTCCAGCCCAGAATAATTTCGGTATCTTCCTGTTATTGCAAAACCGAACTGCCGAAGCCTGTAAGCATCTGGCGATTGCGGCCAGTGATCATCTCTACGAACGCCGATTACAAGCTCTGGAAAATTTGGCTATCTGCTATAGAACGGATGGAAAGCCGGACGCAGCTGAAGCAACCTTTAAGCAGGTTGTGCGCCTTAACCCTAACGCCGGGACTGCTTTACTTGAGCTTGGCGATA
>JBFGYY010000463.1:0-3049 GCA_041587095.1 Motiliproteus sp.
GCCAGCGAGGTGCTCGCTGACAGAGCTGAAAATGTTGAACGCTATGAAAGTAGCCGGGATCACGACGATGAGCCGTACAACGATCGTGAGTACTCAGGAGCCCCTTTAAGCATGAATGCGACCTATCAGGAAGAGTGCGGCAGTTGTCATCTGGCCTACACGCCCGGCCTTCTTTCAGCCGCAAGCTGGCAGGCCATCATGACCGGTCTTGATGAACATTTCGGCGAGAATGCCGAGCTGGGCAGCGATGCTCAACGTGAACTCACCCAGTACCTGCAACGCCATGGCGCGGATCCACAGCGTTATCAGAGCCAGCGCTATCTCAGCGGTACACAGCAAACCACGCCGCCCGTGCGCATTACCCAGCTGCCCTTCTTCATTCGCGAGCACGACGAAATCCCTGAGCGACTCGTGGCGGGCAACGAAGCCGTCGGGTCATTTAGTCGCTGCGAGGCCTGCCATGCACAGGCCGCGCAAGGACGTTTCGATGAAGATGAGCTGGTGATCCCGGGTTTTGGGCGCTGGGATGACTAAACCGAGGGGCAGAGTCTGGCGGTCGGTTTCGGGTCTGAACAAGCGCAAAATTCTGTGTCTGTTATTGATAAAAACATGGCTGATAAGGAAGCATTTGATGGTAACCCCCTACTTGCAGACGCTATTCCTAAGCTCGCTGGCGTTCTGGTCAATCACATCAGTCGCCAGCCCGCTCGATCAGGATGACGTTCTGCCGCTGGTGCAACAGGGGCAGATACTGCCACTCGACACGCTGCTCAGTCGCCACCGGGCACGGCTGCAAGGACGCCTGATCGATCTGGAACTGGAGCGTGAGCATGGGCGCTGGGTCTACGAACTGGAGCTGATCGACCCGCAAGGCGTTGTGCGCGAGTTCCTGATCGATGCGAAAAGCGGCGAGTGGCTTGGTGAAGAGTAAGCACAGCCGAACAAGCCACAGGGAGGTCCAATGCGGGTACTACTGGTCGAAGATGACAAACCCCTGGCCAATGAGCTCAAGCGCGCACTACATCGGGCCGGATACGCATCCAGCCTGAGTCATGATGGTGTCGACGCACAGTTCATGGGCAACGAAGAACACTTTGATGCGGTCATTCTGGATCTCGGCTTGCCTGAACGCTCTGGTCTGGAGATTCTTGCAGACTGGCGCCGCCAGGGTAATAACACACCGGTGCTGATTCTGACCGCCCGGGACAGCTGGCACGAACGTGTCGACGGCCTGAAGGCCGGCGCCGACGATTACCTGGGTAAACCGTTCCACACCGAAGAGCTGTTGGCGCGTCTGGAGGCAGTGATTCGCCGCCATCATGGCCATGCCGATAACCAGCTGCAACACGCGGGCATCTGCCTGAATACCGACACACAGCAACTTAGCCTGCCGGGCCAGCAAGCCCAAGCGCTGACCGGTATCGAATATCGTCTGGTCCGGCTGCTGCTGATGAATCCGGACCGATTACTCAGCAAAACCGAAATCAGCGAACATATCTACGATGAAGAGCTACTGCGTGACAGTAACGTGGTGGAGGTCTACATCAACCGGCTCCGCAAACGCTTCGGCAAAGCGTTTATCGAAACCCGGCGCGGACAGGGCTACCGATTGGGGCGCGTAATCGCATGAGGTCTATCGAGCGACATATTCGCACCGGCCTGATCCTCTCACTACTCAGCGCCCTGTCGCTGCTGGCCGTATCGGCCAATTATGGCGTGAGCCAGCTCACGCAAGAATTTGTCAGCACGCGGTTACAACACGATGCCGATAATCTGATTAAATCGCTCACCTTGGGCGAAGACGGGGCCTGGCATCTTGATCCCCGCTTCCTTGCCCCCATCTACCAACGGGTTCAATCCGGCCACTACTTCCAGATAGAAACAGCAACCCAGCGCCTGCGTTCACGCTCACTCTGGGATCGCAACCCCGATATCGACATGCCAGCCCAAGGCCAGACGCGAACCGTGCATAGCCACAACGATGGCGGGCACTGGCTTATCTGGCAACAGAGCATTGTGCTCAAAGAGCAACCAGTTTCGCTGTGGGTCGCCGAAGATATCGCGCCACTGGAGCAGCAGTGGCAACAATTTGCCCGCGTATTATACGCTGCGATGGGGCTGTTGCTGGTCGTTCTGGTACTGCTGCAACGTCACCTGCTCAAGCGCGGCTTCCGGCAGATTCACGCCGTTCAACAAGCGATAAAACAGCTGCAGCAAGGTGAGATCGCCAGTCTGTCGAACAGTGTTCCTGTCGAAATCCGACCCCTGACCCAGGAGATCAACCGGCTGCTGGCAGGGCTGGAACAGCGCACCGTTCGCTCCCGCACCGCCATGGGCAACCTTGCCCACGAATTAAAACGGGTTCGCCAGCGACTTGTCTTGCTTGGCCCGGCGCTGCCACCAACCCATCGGCCTGACTATGAACAGGCGCTGAGCCAACTGCAGCAACTGACCGACCGCGAACTCAAGCGCGCGCGAATTGCCGGTAGTTCGCACCCGGGACGTCGTTTTAATCCGCACGACGAACTAACACTGTTGATCGAACTGTTTCAGCGTATCTATCCGTCTGTGCGGCTGGAATATCGCCTTGAGACGCGCGACGAATGGCCTTTCGACCGCGACGACATGCTGGAATTACTAGGCAACCTGATCGACAACGGCTGTAAATTCGGAGCGAGCCGCGTAAAGATCTGGCTCCGCCGCACCCAGGCAACCTTTGCTGTTCATATTGAAGACAATGGGCCTGCCATGCCCCCCGAGCTTTATCACCGACTGCGGGAACGCGGCACCCGCATCGACGAAACCGTCGAAGGCCACGGGCTGGGATTGTCGATCTGTCAGATGGTGGTGGATAGCTATGGCGGTCAGATGCACCTTCAACCGGGCCCCGATGGCGCGGGGTTCCACGTCAGGGTCACGTTGCCTGCGGTTTTCGGAATGAATGACGAATAAGATCAATATTCTCGCCGCGCAAAACAGCCTGCGCGTAACCAACCCTGTGTCAAACATCGATGAACAGCAGCGCTCGGGGATCGGGCTGCAGATCGTA
>JBFGYY010000464.1:0-3037 GCA_041587095.1 Motiliproteus sp.
CTGACGGCTAAAGATACCCAAGGGCAGCGTCTCCCCTGGGTATCCTATCTCACACCTCACACCTCACCCGTTATCCATCACACGTTATCCATCACCGGTTAGATGCGACTGCCGGCGACAGAGAATACCTGCTGAACAGTCCAGCCCCGCCCATTTCACTCTTCGAGATCGACGCTTTGTCAATTTTATCCGGCGTGAGATGTTAAGCGTTGCTTTCAGCATTTTGCCGACTATCCTGATTACTGATCAGTACTTGTGCCGGATAACAAATAATTAATACCTAATGGCAGTGAGAGGTGAAACTGGAACCATCAATCCGCAATGCATTGCAAGCCCGCATCGGCCGCCTGCATCTCCGGCAACGGCTTGGTATCGAGAGCACGCCGCAGCACGTCCTGGGAGGCGGGCTTAATGTTCTGCATCTGGAAAACTGGCAGCGAACCGAGCAACTGTTACGTTTTGCCCTACGTGTTGCCGGACTTTATCGGCGCGGTCAAAACAACGCCCTCCGTGTTGAGCTGCGCACCAACCGCATTGTTATCCCTTCGCTGCCCCGCCCCTTTCACGGATTCAAGATTCTGCAATTTAGCGACCTGCACCTGGATGTGAACCTCGACCTGCTCAAGGTGCTGCCCGATCTGGTTCAAAACATCAATTACGACCTCTGTGTGTTTACCGGTGATTATCGGGGACTCACAGACGGCCCCATTAGCCAATGCATGCAAGCCATGCGGGAGTTGCGCAGCCTGCTCCCGGGGCCCGCACTGGCAGTGCTGGGTAATCACGACAGCATCATGATGACACCGCATCTGGAATCCATCGGTATCCAGGTTCTGCTCAACGAAAGCATCTCTCTGTTAAGAGATGACTGCGCGCTCCATTTGGCAGGTGTCGATGATGCACACTACTATCGGCTCGACAATATCGACAAGGCGGCAGCTTCATTCCCGGAACATGAAACCAGTATTCTGCTTTCTCACACACCTGAAATATACCGGCAAGCGGCTCACGCCGGTTTCGACCTGATGCTTTGCGGCCATACACACGGCGGTCAGATCTGCCTGCCCGGCGGTATACCCCTGATTCTGGAGTCCAAATGCCCCAGGCGCATGGCCCGTGGCAGCTGGCAATATGCAGAGCTCATCGGATACACGTCTGCCGGAACAGGCACCTCAATTTTGCCGGTTCGATTCAATTGCCCGCCAGAAATCACCCTGCATCAACTGGAATGCCCTCCCGGCACCGGGTACGGGCAAAATAGCTAACCTGTTTCGCCTCAACCGCCGAATCAGTATGATAGCCCTTCACTGAACTGTCGTAGATATCATGTCGCAACCTACCCCCTTTTCCGTCGCCGCCATTCGGCGCCAATTCCCGCTGATAGACGCACAAGCGCTGGTTTATTTAGACAACGCAGCCACGACCCAGAAACCACAGTGTGTTATCGATGCGCTAACGGCGTACTACCAAGGCTACAACGCCAATGTACATCGCGCAGCGCATCATCTTAGCGATCTGGCAACCCGGGCTTTCGAACAGGCCAGGGCGCGAGTGAAGACCTTCCTTAATGCACGTGACAATGACGAGATCATCTGGGTGCGCGGTGCCACGGAAGGGATCAACCTGGTCGCACACAGCTTCGGGTGCCGGCTGCAAGCGGGTGATGAAATACTGATCAGCACTCTGGAGCACCATGCCAACATCGTTCCCTGGCAGCTTCTGGCTCAGCGCAGCGGTGCATTGATCAGACCGATACCCATCGATGAACAGGGCGATATCGATATCGCCGCCTATACAGCGCTGCTTAGCAAGCGCACGAAGTTGGTGGCGCTGACACAGGTATCAAACGCCATTGGCACCACCACCAATCTCCGTCCTCTGATCGACCTGGCTCATCAGATCGGCGCGGTAACACTCGTAGACGGTGCGCAGGCGGTCAGTCACTTTCCCGTCGACGTACAGGCATTGAATACCGATTTCTACGTTTTTTCCGGTCACAAGGTTTTTGCGCCGACGGGGATTGGCGCACTCTATGCGCGCAAGGAGGTTCTTGCCTCGATGCCGCCCTGGCAAGGCGGCGGCGAGATGATCGAGCGGGTCAGTTTCGAAAACACCACATTTAATCAACCACCGTTCCGGTTTGAAGCCGGTACGCCCGATATTGGCGGTGCTATCGCGCTGGGAGCCGCGCTGGACTTTTTACAGTCGCAGGACCGTTCGGGTATTCAGCAGCATGAGGAGCAACTTCTAGCCCGAGCCACCTCGCACCTGCACGCCATCGCCGGTGTTACGGTTGTTGCTAACCCGATGCGGCGGACCGGCGTCTTACCGTTTATCGTCGAGGGCTGGCATACGCAGGATATCGGCGCATTGCTGGATCAGCACAAGATAGCCATCCGTTCCGGCCACCATTGCGCCATGCCTCTGATGCAGCGACTGCAATTAACGGGTTGCGCCCGCGCCTCTTTTGCTTTGTATAACACGCTGGAAGAGGTGGATCTGTTTGCAAACGCCCTTGCCCATATCCTGTCGCCGCTACAGGTAAACGTGCAGCAAGGCATAACAAAGGGCACAACAGCGCAGCCATCCGACCCGGTCAATTGCGGCGAAGACGGGCCTCTTTTTGAGCAATTGGCCATCAAGCTCCGGGACTGCCGTAGCTGGGAGGCCCGCTACAGCATGATCATGTCGCTGGGCCGGGCCCATCATGGGATAAGCAGCGACGCGCGACGTGAAGAGGATCTACTGCATGGCTGTACCAGTCGTGTCTGGCTACGCCACGCTGTAGACATACCAACCGGACAGATCAGATTTGAAGCGGACAGTGATGCGAAGGTGATGCGAGGGCTGATTGTGCTCGTCCTTGCGCTGATCGAGAATAAAACAGCCCGGCAGATAGTCGCACTGGATTTCAACGCACAGTTCGAGCGCCTGGGCCTGCTGCAGCACCTGAGCCAATCGCGCAGCAACGGTTTGCACACCCTGATTGCAGAAATCGTTCGCCGCGCCGCGCAGTCAGCAACGTCCTGACCTGTCC
>JBFGYY010000465.1:0-3035 GCA_041587095.1 Motiliproteus sp.
GCTCGCCGGGGATCTCGAAGCCGAAATAGGGGGCGTCTCGGCTGATATCCCACTCCTGCAAGCCACTTTCGAGCCATTCATTGAGCTTGTTGGAGATCTCTTCCTGCAGCGTACCGCTGCGGGTCCAGGTTTTCAGCATCTCGGTGAAATCGGGCAGTTTGAAAAAGAAATGCGTAGAGTCGCGATCTACCGGTGTGGCACCGGAGATGGCCGAACGCGGATTGATTAACTCGGCAGCGCCGTAGGTTGCCCCGCAGGCTTCGCAGTTGTCGCCATACTGATCTTCGGTCTTGCACTTTGGGCAGGTACCTTTAATGAACCGGTCGGCCAGAAACAATTGTTTCTCGGGGTCGTAGGCCTGCGTGATCGTGCGGGTGGCAATATGTCCGGCTTCCTTGCAACGGCTGTAAATCAGAGAAGCCAGTTCGCGGTTTTCCTCAGAATGGGTCGAGTAGTAGTTGTCGAAAGCAACGTGAAAAGCAGAAAAATCGCGCTCGTGCTCGGCCTTCACATCGGCGATGAGCTGTTCCGGCGTAATGCCCTGTTGTTCGGCTTTCAGCATAATCGCTGTGCCGTGTGCATCGTCGGCACAGACGTAGGTGCAGGTTTGGCCGCGTAATTTCTGAAATCGGACCCAGATATCGGTTTGAATATATTCGAGCAGATGCCCCAGATGGATCGAGCCGTTTGCATAAGGCAGGGCGCTAGTAACGAGAATTTTACGTGGTTCGGTCGTCATGGAGTCTGCGGGTCCCGTATTTACTGCGCGACTGATCAACGTCGGCGTGAAAAAATTCTCACCATACTCGACGCGGGTCGGCACTATTGTCAGATAAACGCAGGATTGTACCTTTGTTCCGTGCCGGTAACAAAGGGCTGTGCCTGTCCTGTTAGCAGGTTTGTTCGCGCTGCCACAGTGGGACTATCTCCCTTGAGCCGCCGTGAGAGCGTATCGTAGGCCATGCGTATGAAGCGTTGAGCGGGTCTGTTAGAATTGCCCGCTTTTGTTTACGTTGAAACGCCTTGCGTGGTTATGGAGTCTGGGTATGAGTCGTGGTGAAGTTTTTCCTGAGCAGTACGAAGCGCAACTGGCCGCTAAAGAAGCGCGTCTGGCAGAATTGCTGTTGCCTTTTGAAGCGCCGCGCATCGAAACCTTCGCCTCGCCCCGGGAGCATTACCGCATGCGTGCCGAGTTCCGTATCTGGCACGACGGGGACGATCTGCATTATGTGATGTTTGAGCCGGGTGATAACCGTACCCCGATCCGGCTAACCCGCTGCCCGATGGTATCCGAGACGATTCATAACGTCATGTTCGAGTTATTGGCTGCCATTGGTGATCTGCCAACCCTCTCGCGGCGTCTGTTCCAGATCGATTTTCTCAGCACCCTGAGTGGCGAGCTGCTGGTCACCCTGATCTATCACCGTAAGCTCGATGATGACTGGGTAGAGGCTGCGCGACCGTTAGAAGCCCTGTTCGGTATTAAACTGATCGGCCGCAGCCGGGGTAAAAAGCTGGTGCTGAGTGACGACTTCGTGATCGAAACGCTGGCCGTTGATGACGACACCCTGCGTTACCAGCAGGTCGAAAATGGTTTTACACAGCCCAACGCGATTATCAGTCAGTCCATGCTGAGCTGGAGTCGCAGTGTGACGGCCAATGCCGGCGGTGACCTGTTGGAGCTTTACTGTGGCAACGGTAATTTTAGTGTGGCTCTGGCGAGCAATTTTGATCGGGTTCTGGCGACCGAAGTATCAAAAACATCGGTGCGGGCGGCGATTGTCAACTGCGAGATGAACCGGGTTAATAATTTAGCCTTTGCGCGCATCTCCAGTGAGGAGTTTGTCGAGGCGATCAACAAGGTCCGTGAGTTTCGTCGGCTTAAGGATATCGACCTGGATAGCTATGCATTCTCGACCATACTGGTCGATCCTCCCCGGGCTGGATTAGATCCGGCCACCGAAGCCCTGGTGAGTCAGTTTGAACGTATCGTGTATATTTCCTGTAATCCGCAGACACTGCAGAACAACTTACAGGTATTATCCAAGACTCACCGCATTGAGCGGGCCGCACTCTTTGACCAGTTCCCTTATACCGACCATATGGAGTCAGGGGTTTGCTTGGTGCGTAAAGCAGCATCGGAAAATAAAACTTAAAGTTGAGTAAAATAGTTGGTTATAATGCGGTGCATGACACTGCCTTGTTGGTGACGTTTTAAATGTGTATCAGCCAGCAGAGACCGTTTTTGATTCAGGAGATCATGAATGACCCAGCCTAGCGTAGCCGCCATCGAAGCATCACTTGGCGAGTATTGTCCGCCTTTCTTGTCCGAATCTCTGGCTCAGGCCAAAGCGCTTAAAGCCGTTGCGCTGGATAAAGAGGTTGTATCGGTTCGTATTCAGCTGGGTTATCCCTTGACATCGGTGGCGGCCCGGATTGAATCCGATATCACAGAGCGATTGAAAACGCTGGCGCCGGGTTACCGTTTGCAACTCGACCTCAGCAGCAAAATTGTGGCGCATAAGGCCCAGGGTTCCATGAAAAGCATGGCCGGGATTAAAAATATCGTCGCCGTGGCGTCGGGTAAGGGGGGCGTGGGCAAATCCACGACGACGGTGAATTTGGCGTTGGCCCTGGCGGCACAGGGTGCCCGGGTAGGGATCCTCGATGCCGATATCTACGGGCCTAGCCAAGGGCTGATGCTCGGTATCGAGGCCGGTGTGCGTCCCGAAGTAGTTAACGACGCCATGCTACCGATTAAGGCGCACGGCCTGCAGGCGATGTCGATGAGTTTTCTTATTGAAGACAATCAGGCGATGGTTTGGCGAGGCCCCATGGCCAGTGGTGCGTTACAACAGTTGCTGACCCAGACCCAGTGGGAAGAACTCGACTACCTGTTTGTCGATATGCCACCGGGAACCGGGGATATCCAGCTGACGCTATCGCAAAAAGTACCGGTAACCGGTGCGCTGATCGTGACAACGCCGCAGGATATTGCCTTGCTGGATGCCCGCAAAGGGATCGAGATGTTTAAC
>JBFGYY010000466.1:0-3028 GCA_041587095.1 Motiliproteus sp.
AAACTTGCGGTTACGCGCGCCCAGGTAGGTTTTATCCTCCTGGCGAAAGCCGATCTGTCCCAATAAACCGGCCAGCAAGGACTGATGCAGCGGTGCGTACCCAGCTGGCGTCGTGTTTTCTTTCAAACCCAGCTCTTTGCAGGCCAGATGGAGCTGGCGATGCACATCGCGCCACTCCCGCATACGCATAAATGATAAGAAGTGTTTCTTACAGTAGGTGCGCAACTGGCCCTGACTCGATTCCTGGCGCAACGGCTCATAGTGCTGCCACAGATTATAAAAGCTGACGAAGTCCGACTGCGGGTCTTCGAAACGGCGATGCTGCTCATCGGCAGCCTGTTTCTTGTCCAGCGGCCGCTCACGTGGATCCTGGACACTCAGGGCGCTGGCGATCACCAGCACTTCGCTCAAAGCATTATTGTCAGCAGCGGCCAGTAGCATTCGCCCAACGCGCGGGTCTACAGGCAAGCGGCACAACTGCCGCCCCAGGGCAGTCATGCGTTCGCGCACGTCCAGTGCACCCAACTCCTGCAACTGGCGCACCCCGTCCCTGATCAACCGGCTATCGGGGGGGTCGATAAAGGGAAAGCTGTCGGTACGCCCCAGCTTCATTGCTTCCATCTGCAGAATAACCGCCGCGAGGTTGGAGCGCTGGATTTCGGGGTCGGTAAAGGCAGGCCGGGACAGGAAGTCCTCTTCGCTGTATAGCCTGACGCATACACCCTCGGCGATCCGGCCGCAGCGTCCTTTGCGCTGGTTGGCGCTGGCCTGGGCGATCGCCTCAATAGGCAGGCGTTGCACTTTGGAGCGGTAGCTGTAGCGGCTGATACGGGCATAACCGGTATCGATCACATAACGGATGCCCGGCACGGTCAGCGATGTTTCTGCCACGTTGGTCGACAACACGATACGTCGCCCGCCGCCAGCGGGGTGAAATATTCGATTCTGCTCGGCATTACTCAGCCGGGCATACAGTGGTAGCACGTCGGTATTGCGTAACTGGGCTCGCCGCAATGTCTCTGCAGCCTCGCGAATCTCCCGCTCGCCACTGAGGAACACCAGAATATCCCCCAGCCCGGACCGGCCGGCCTGCCGCTCCCGCTGCTCGATATAACGGACCGCGCGCAGAATGTGGTTCGGCTGATCCAGCTCCCGCTCATCCCCCTCGCCCTGCAACGCCTCCTGCGGCAAGTAGTGTACCGCTACCGGATAGGTACGACCGGATACTTCGATGATCGGCGCATCAGAAAAATGGCGTGAGAAACGCTGCAGATCGATGGTCGCAGAGGTGATAATCAGTTTCAGGTCCGGCCGTTTCGGCAACAACTGTTTCAGGTAGCCCAGCAGGAAGTCGATATTGAGGCTGCGCTCGTGGGCTTCATCGATAATCAGTGTGTCATAGCGGATCAGCAGCGGGTCGTTCTGGATCTCGGCCAGCAAAATCCCGTCGGTCATAAGCTTGACCCGGGTTTGCTCGCTGGATTGGTCGCTGAACCGCACCTGGTAACCAACGCTGCTCCCCAGCGGCACCTGCAGCTCTTCGGCGATCCGGTTTGCTACGGTTCGCGCGGCCAGCCGCCTCGGTTGTGTATGGCCGATCAGCCCGGCACTACCGCGCCCCAGTTCAAGACAGATCTTCGGCAGCTGGGTGGTCTTGCCCGAGCCGGTCTCACCGGCCAGAACCAGAACCTGATGCTTGTCGATAAGCCCGGCGATTTCATCGCGCTTGGCACTGATCGGTAACTGGTCGTCATAGCTGATCTGCAGGGGCGCCTGGTCGCGTAACTGACGGCGCGCCTGAGATTGCTGCTGCAGCGACTGGAAGCGTTGCAACAGCCGATCCCAGGGCTTATCGCTGCGGGCTTTGCCGCGCATGGCGCTCAACATTTTGCGCAGATCCTGTCGGTCGGACAGCAGGCATTGATCGATAGAGTTCTGCAATGTATCAAAGGAGGGATTCAAAACGGCAAACAACCTTCAGTGGCGGGGAATTTAAACAGCGTACTGTTATATAGACTGCGCGCTATTATAGAGGGGCGACCACAGACAACCAAGCGGGTATCCGCGCCGACGCCGGACTTACAGATTGGCAGCCACTGGGACCGATTTGCTGCGCCTGCGTTGCCCCGTCGCCCTAGCCTGATATAATGCACTTTCTTGACTGAACAGACTGTCACGGCGTTTTAGGCCAGTCCCTCTTTTCCCGATCCGAGTGCGGTACTCCATGATTCCAAGAATAGCCCATGCCTCTGCGACCCAGGCCTTGTATCTGGCCTTTCTCGACACCCTGAAGGCGCAAGGCTTCGCCGGCGATCTGACACCCGATTACGCGAGCCGGGTGGTACTGGCCACCGATAACAGCATCTACCAGATTCTTCCTCAGGGCGTGCTCTTTCCACGACATCTGGACGACCTGACACTGATCGCCCGCCTGAGCCAATTGCCGGAATATCACGATATTGTGCTCAGCCCGCGCGGCGGCGGCACCGGTACCAATGGACAGTCGTTGTGCGACGGCCTGCTTGTGGATATCTCCCGGCATATGAACCGGATACTGGAGATCAACAGCGAAGAGCGCTGGGTGCGGGTACAGACCGGTGTCGTCAAGGACCAGCTCAACGCGGCGCTCAAGCCCTACGGTTTATTTTTTGCACCCGAGCTCTCCACCAGCAACCGCGCCACCATCGGCGGCATGATCAACACCGATGCCAGCGGTCAGGGCTCCTGTTGTTACGGCAAGACCCGCGATCACGTACTGGAGCTGACCAGCGTCCTGCTGGATGGCACCCCCTGGACCTCCGGTCCGCTGGATAACGCGGCGCTGCAGACTGTGCAGCAGCGCAGCGACCGGGTCGGGGAACTGCACCGTTTGGCCGATGCGATTTACCGGGATAACCGCACCCTGATTGAGGACGGATTCCCCAAGCTTAACCGCTGCCTGACCGGCTATGATCTGGCGCACATCTACGATGAGCAGGAGCGCTTCAACCTCAATGCACTGCTGTGTGGCAGCGAAGGAACGCTGGCG
>JBFGYY010000467.1:0-3026 GCA_041587095.1 Motiliproteus sp.
ACGAGGCCGGGCACAGCGTTTGCTTGAAGAGGCGAACGCCTACCGCGAAGAGGTAGTAGCGCGGTCGGTGGGTGAGACCAGTCGTTTTCTGGCGTTGTTGAACGAATACCAGAAAGCCCCTGAGGTAACCCGGGAGCGGATGTATCTGGATGCGGTAGAATCGGTTATGTCCCGGACAAATAAGGTCCTGGTTGATGTGGAAGGTGGCAATAACATGTTGTATCTGCCTTTGGATCGTTTGACAGGCGGTCGTGCTACAACTGAGGGCGAGCAACTGATGCCTTCTGGTGTTAGCAGTGGGACGGTCGACGAGGTCGCTAATGAAGTGATCAGGCGTCTGCGGGCGCAATCCAGTAGAAAGGAGGCGCGCTAAATGAGTGGCAAGAATCTAGGCGTTGTCGCAGCGTTATTATTGCTGTTGGTTGTTGGTTCGAAGACGTTGTATATCGTCAAGCAGACCGAGCGGGCCGTGTTGCTGCAATTCGGTGAGGTGGTGAATCCGGACGTTCAGCCGGGTTTGCGCTTTATGATCCCGATTGTGAACGATGTTCGTAAATTTGATGGGCGGGTTCAGACGCTGGATACGCGTCCGCAAAATTACCTGACGCTCGAGAAAAAGCGTTTGATCGTTGATTCTTTCGTCAAATGGCGGATTGCTGATGTACGGATTTACTATACCGCGACCTCGGGCGACGAATTCAGGGCGGCGGATCTGCTTTCATCACGGGTAGATACCGGCTTGCGTAACAAGTTTGGACAGCGGACCATCAATGAAGTCGTGTCGGGTGAGCGCGAAGACATGATGGTTGATCTGACCGGTGAGTTGAACCAGATTATCCAGGATGAGCTGGGGATCGAGCTGGTTGATATTCGGGTGAAGCGGATCGACCTGCCGACCGAGGTGAGTCAGTCGGTTTATGACCGGATGCGAAGTGAGCGGGAGCGTGAGGCGCGAGATCTGCGTTCCAAAGGTATGGAGCTTGCTGAGGGTGTGCGTGCTGATGCGGATCGTCAGAAGGCCGTTATCCTGGCTGAGGCGTTTCGTGAGGCGGAAACGATTCGTGGTGAAGGTGATGCGGTTGCTGCTGCAACCTACGCCGATGCCTTTAGTCGGGATGCCGAGTTTTATTCGTTTTCACGCAGCCTGACAGCCTATAAGCAAAGCTTTAGTGCTAATGGCGATATGATGGTCGTAAAGCCTGATAGTGAGTTCTTTAAATACCTGAATAATGCTAAAGGCAAATAGCACTGATTAAAATGCCCCGGTAACGGTTGCCAATCTGGTTTTTCGGTGATTTCCGGGGCTTTTTTGATTACAAGTTGTGCAATTGTGCTGCGCTGGAAATAGCGATTGTGCTAGAATTCTTCAACCGGGATATGTCCCGGTTTTTTTATGGCTGCGGATTGTTGCTTAGCATCTGAAGTGTCGTGCCAAGGCAGATTAAAGAGTCCAGTTTCTATTCATGTCTGACGCTCAATGTTATCGGATCAAACCGACGCTTTTTCCATAAGAGTTGAGCGTATAGCATCGTGCGTAAAAATGTAGTCTTATGAGTTTTTGGCATGAATTAGCTATCGCTTTTTGTTTGATGTTGGTTCTCGAGGGAATTATTCCTTTCTTGTACCCGCAGCGTTGGCGCCGGCTTGTGGCTCAGCTGGCGCAGATTGATGATGGTTCATTGCGACTCATTGGGTTGTTCAGCATGTTGCTGGGGACCGGGGCGCTCTATCTGATTCACTGATAACCCGAGAGAGGGAGAAGATCACAATCATGTCTATTGCCGATCGTTGGTTACTGCCCGATGGTGTGAAAGAGGTTCTGCCGGTCGAAGCACGGCAGATAGAAGCCTTGCGTCGACAGTTGCTTGATCTGTTCGATAGCTGGGGTTATGAACTGGTGATGCCTCCGCTTATTGAATACCTGGAATCGTTGCTGACTGGTACGGGTAATGATCTGGCTTTGAGTACCTTTAAAGTTACCGATCAGCTGACCGGGCGTATGATGGGATTGCGGGCCGATACAACCCCTCAGGTCGCGCGAATCGATGCGCATAGTTTGCAGCGGGAAGCTCCTTCCCGGTTGTGCTACGTGAACTCCGTGTTGCATACCGTTCCGACCAGCTTGCTAACCGGTCGCTCACCCCTGCAGATTGGTGCTGAGCTTTACGGTCACGGCGGCGGCGAAAGTGATCTGGAAGTGATCAGTCTTATGCTGGAAATGCTGCAGGTACTGCAGCCTGATCAGCAGCTTACACTCGATTTGGGACATGTGGGTATTTATCGGGCGCTGGTCGATCAAAGTGATCTTGAAGCGGATCAGGCCGCAGAGCTGTTTGACCTGCTGCAACGCAAAGCCCTGACCGAGCTGGATGTGTTTTTGACGTCACTGCCTTTGAGCGAGTCGTTGGCTGAATGTTTTCGCCGTTTGCCGCGCTTAAATGGCTCCGTCTCGGTGCTCGATGAGGCGCGGTCTCTGTTTGCCGGTGATTGCGCGGTGCTTGCTGCGCTGGATGAGTTGCAATCGGTGTGTGCGGCCGTTGCCGGGCGTTATCCGCAGGTTGAGTTATATCTGGATCTGGGTGAGCTGCGCGGATTTAATTACCATACCGGAATTGTTTTTGCCGCCTACTTGCCAGCCTTTGGTGAAGCGCTGTGTAAAGGGGGGCGTTATGATGAAATTGGGCGCGATTTCGGTCGTGCCAGGCCGGCGACAGGTTTTAGTGCGGATCTGAAAGTCTTGGCTGAAATTTGCGCTGGAGAGCCTCAGCTGCGTACGGCCATTTTTGCTCCGGCTGACAGTGACGGGGTTTTATGGGCGCAGATTCAGAGTCTGCGTGCACAGGGTGAGCGAATAATTGTTGAGTTGCCTGGCCAGCCCGGTGACGCACAGGAGATGGGGTGTGATAGACACCTCGTCTGCGTGGATGGGAACTGGCGGGTCCAGCCCCTGTAATTTTTTTATGACTGTAAGTTAGAGAATAGCAATCCATGGGCAAGAATGTCGTAGTGCTGGGCACCCAATGGGG
>JBFGYY010000468.1:0-3019 GCA_041587095.1 Motiliproteus sp.
CAAGCGCGATCTTGCCGCCACGGCCAATTTTATAAACCATGAGGTTATTCACTATGTGTTTGATGGTGTCAGCGATGATTTGCTGACAGCGGGGCTGGGAGCCAGCGGGCTGGCAAACGGCTCGGCGCCGGCTTATGTTGATCCGGCCAATCCGACCCCGCTGGAGCTGCGCCGACATGCGATACACGGCAACTACCGGGCGCTGGTGGATACATCGCCGGGTGGCGGATACAAAACACTGTTCGGGCCGAACGTTACGGCTGACGGTCTTGCCACGAGCGGTGAAGGCTTGATCGCCGGCGATGAATACCTGACCTACGCGCGCGGCTCGCGCAACGCCGTGGTGTTGATGGTTCAGGTGCCTGCTAGCTTCGATCCGGATGCGGCCTGCATCATCACCGCGCCCTCATCGGGTTCAAGAGGCGTTTACGGCGCCATCGGCACGGCCGGCGAGTGGGGGCTGAAGCGTGGTTGCGCGGTTGCCTACACCGATAAAGGTACCGGGACGGGGGCCCACAATCTGCAGGCAGACAGGGTCAATCTGCTGGACGGGGTGCGCAGCAGTGCCGATGAGGCCGGTCGCGAGGCTCATTTCAGCGCGCGGCTTAGTGAGCCTCAGCGTGAACGATTTAACGCCGCGACCCCGGACCGGTTTGCGTTTAAGCACGCCCATTCGCAGGCCAACCCTGAACGGGATTGGGGCGACTCGGTATTACAGTCGAGAGAATTCGCCTTCGCGGTATTGAACCAGCAATACGCCGATAGCTCGGATAAAAGGCGGCAACACGCAACTTTTAACCCGGACAATACCCTGGTGATCGCATCCAGTGTGTCAAACGGTGGCGGTGCGTCGCTGCTGGCTGCCGAGGCGGACCGCAGCGGCCTTATCGACGGGGTCGCCGTGTCGGAGCCGAATGTAAATCCGGTCTTGTCCGATGCATTTGGCATCCGGCAGGGAACCGGGCCGTTACTCAAAGCTCATAGCCGCAGCCTGCTTGACTACACCACGCTGCTTAACGTGTATCAGGCCTGTGCGAATCTGGCTCCCGGGCTCGGTGCCCCGCTGAATTTCGCGCCGAGCGTCGCCCGCTGTGCCGCGCTCTATGACAAAGGCTTACTGAGTGCGGGCGAGTTAACCGGGCAAGCGCAGCAGGCGTTATCGATCATCAATGACTACGGCTTTTTAGCCGATCAGAACCGTCTGCAACCTTCGCACTGGTTTTTAAACGTGCCGCAGGCGATCGCCGTCACCTACGCCAATGCGTACGCCCGGGCATCGGTGGCTGAAAACCTGTGCGGCTACAGCTTCGCGGCTACAGACGCTGCCGGGCAGGTTATCCCGATCAACCCGGCAACGGAGGCGATCCTGTTCGCAACCAGTAACGGCATACCCCCGACCGGAGGCGTCGGACTGGTCAGCAACAATGCAGACAACGGCCCGATCAGTGATCGACTGGCGATATCGGCGAGTTCGGGGTTGGCTGACCAGAATCTGGACGGCGCACTGTGTTTGCGGGCACTGGCCATCGGTCGTGACCCCGTCACCGGCGCACGGCTTGAGGGGCAAATGGCGCGCTGGTCCAAGCGTATCGCCCAGGGCATTCGAAAGATTCGTGCCGACGGCGATGTGGATGGCCGCCCTGTGGTGATCGTTACCGGACGCAATGATGCTATCTTGCCCCCGAACCATACGTCACGGGCCTACGTGGGGCTGAATAAGAGCGTTGAAGGGGCCGATAGCGGCGTGCGTTATTACGAAGTCCTGAATGCTCACCATCTGGATGTATTGAATGGTGTGCCGGGGTTTAAGGGCGCGTATGTCCCGCTACACCATTACTACCTGCAAGCCCTGGATCTGATGTACGCCCATTTAACCGAGGGTGCAGACCTGCCACCCAGCCAGGTGGTGCGCACGACGCCACGGGGCACAGGAGTCGATGGCAATGTGCCGGACCTGACGCGGGATAACCTGCCCGATCTAAAGCTGTATCCGGCCGCGGCAGACCTTATCCAGTTCACTGCAGATGAGCTACGCATACCGGAGTGAGCTGTTTCGGGTGAATGAACAATGAGGGACATAGCGCAGGCAGTGTCCCTCTTTTTTAAAGCCAGGCTATTCTTCTGCAGGGCCGCTGATCCTCGGATTAGCGCTCGTCATCAGTCAGCGCCTGACCCGGCCAATCGCCGATCGGAAACGGCAACGTCTCGCTATTGCAGGTGAGAAAACGCATGATCTGGTATTGGTAGCGCGATAGCTCCTGGCCGAAAGTCAGCAGTTTCTGATTGGTGCTTGACGTGATCACCAGGGTGATGAACTGAAACACCACTACGGCAAAGAAGACGAATTTGGCCACGCCGAGGCAGAATGCAAACACGAGCATCAGCAGGCCGCGTCGCCAGACGTTGGCGTCGGATGGGTTTGTGGCGGGGATATTGTCTGTTGGGTCGTTCATGGGGAGTCCTTTCTGTTCGGAGTTAAACCTTAAAGCGCCGCCCGCGCTGACGGCAAGGGTAGTCTAGTCAACGGTGCTGACCAGCGGGTCTTACGCTTTGTCGTACCGGTAAAATATTGTAGCGGTAAACTCGCGAACGGTTTTTAACCGGTTTGACCGGATCGCTCTGTGTTAGCACTTTCAGCGTGTTACCCTCGTTGCTGACACAGAGTTATCCACAGGTTCTGTGGGTAAGCGTTTCAAGAAAATAAGAATCGCTAGCGCACGACCTTCTGTGCCTCTGTTAAGGTGCACAAACCGGGGTCCGGTCCGGAAGGCAGGGCCGTAAGGGGGTGAAATAAAGATCTTCGACCACTTCTCCCAAGTATAACCGGCGCAGCAGATCGATCGCTTTATAGCCCATTCTGAAGGGGTTCTGTCCCAGATTGGCATGGGCAAGGTGCTCGGAAAGCAGACGTAATTGCCGGTTCATCGCATCCCCCATCACCAGCACCATATTTTTGTTTGCCAGTCGTTGCCGGTAGGGTGCAACGGCTTCACGATAGGCCGCTTCATGCTGCTGCGGC
>JBFGYY010000469.1:0-3019 GCA_041587095.1 Motiliproteus sp.
ACAGGCTACAGGCTACAGGCTACAGGCTACAGGCGCACTCCGATCAGTGGCCTTCAAGCACTTTCGTCATTTCCACCAGGTCCTCTTCGCGGGTATGGATCTCGGCAAAGACCGCTTCGACCGTTTCCGGGTCAAGTTGCAGGTCCCGGTACAGCTGTTGCGGGATGACGCCGACCGGTCCGTCACCAATATGATTTTCGCGCAGCTTGCGCTGGGCGAGATTGAGCAGCAGCGCATACTCCTTGTATTCACCGTCGTACGCCAGATCGCCCTGATGGCGGATCGCATGGGTGACCTCCGGCGGTAACTTCCAGCACTCCGTTAACCAGCTGCCGATCTGTTCGCGGGTCACATTGATTATCTGCTTCTCGATAAAGGCATGGTCCATATGCGGGTTGGCTTCGGTGTAGCGCGAAACCAGTGAAAAGTGCGGCGGGAATATATGCGACAGCGCCAGTACGCCGAAATTGCTCAGCAGGCCCGACAGATAGGCCAGACCGGGCCGGGGGCGAATCTCGCTGGGCATGCGTTTGGCCAGTTTCTCACTCAATATCGCGCAATAGATGGCCTGCAGCCAGTAAGGTGTGCTGCCACGCGGCACATCCTGGGGAAGGGTCAGGGTTTTGCCCATGGCGATACCGAGGGTGAGGTTAACCACCAGGTCGTAACCCAGCACCCGGACAATCGCATCGTGAATCGAACCGATTCCGCCGGGCGCGGCATAATAGGGTGACGCCGCCCAGCTCATGACCTGAGCCGACAGACTCGGATCCAGTTTGACGATAGGCACCAGGTCATCCACGCCGGCGGAACTGTCGGCCCGCAGCTCGATAATTTTTTGTGCGGTCGGAGCCAGAGTTGGCAGGTTCAGCGTATCTTCCAGGCGTTGACGGATACGCAGAGCCGTAAACTTTTCCACCGCATGGCTGATGACGCTGACATCGTTGCCCCGGGGTTGTTTGGCGTTAATGGCGTCCGGCGTCACGCCGAGACGGCAGTGCTCGGCCCCGTCGGGAATCTGATCCCGGGTTATGCTCAGGCGACGTCCGGAGGAGGGTTCGGTCAGGGTCAGCTCATCTGCGCTCGAGCAGTCACTGTCGATCAGCATCGGCAGGGTCAGCAGCTGGCGGATCCCCTTGTCGCTATCCAGTGCCTGCTGGGAAAAAATCTTGATGGAATCCCGGTTGCTGATGGGCTGCAGATGACGTCCGGTCTGTTTCCAGACGCTGACCAGGTTTAGCAAGTTGTTTTCCGGCAGCAACACCAGCATCTTTCCCTGGCTGTCGTGTAGCATGACCATGCGTATGGCATCGGTGTCCATAGAGGGGTGTCTCATCAAAGTAACGTCGGGCATTGTCGCTATCCTATGTTCAGTGAATCCGGATCGTCAAGACGGGTCTTAGGCCAGTGCTCGAAAATGATATGACCTGAACTTGTGATCGCTGCCGGGTCGCTTATGCTGAGTAATATCAATTCATCAACTCAGGGGTAGACTACTATGTCGGCCAAAAGACTGACAAGTATAGTCCGGGACGTATTGCTTACTTTGTTGCGCTCCCTGCACGCATTGCACCGGTGCAGCGCGGGCGGTCAAAAACGGCTGCGAACCGGCGACAGTCAAGCTCGGACACGAATCCTTGTCATATCCGCTTTAATCATAGTGCCTTTTTACAGTTATGGGGTGGAAGAAGGACTCGATCCGGAAGCCGCCACCGGAACAAAGGCGCGCCCGGGGGTTGTCGCGTCAGCGGCCATGGTGGTGACGGCGCATCCGCTGGCGACAGAAGCGGGTTATCGGGTGCTGGCGGCGGGGGGCCATGCGGTGGACGCAGCGGTTGCCGTTCAGGCGATGCTGACCCTGGTTGAACCCCAGTCATCGGGGATCGGTGGCGGGGCCTTTATGCTGCACTGGGATCGCGCTGCGGCAAAGCTGACCTCTTATGATGGCCGGGAAACCGCTCCGGCTGCTGCTGACAGCGGGTTGTTTCTCGACGAGCAGGGGGCGCCGCTGCCCTGGCGGCAGGCGCTGGTCGGCGGGCGATCCGTCGGAGTACCGGGTGTCTTGCGCATGCTGGAGTTGGCCCATGCCCGGCATGGTTCGCAACCCTGGCGCGAACTGTTTGGCGATGCGATACAAAAAGCTGAACAGGGCTTCGAAGTAACGCCAAGGCTGAGTGCCTTGGTTGCCGGCGAGGTCAATCCGGGGCTGGGCCGTTTTCCGGCCGCGCGCGACTACTTCTTCCCGCAAGGCAAGGCTCTGCAGACTGGCCAGCGGCTACGCAATCCGGCGCTGGCAGATTCGTTGCGCCTGATCGCCAGGCAGGGTGCCGATGCTTTGTATCAGGGCCCCATGGCCGAAGCGATTGTCGAAACGGTGCGTTCTGCGGTGGGAAACCCAGGGATGTTGTCGCTGACGGATATGACCGCCTATCAGGCCAGGGAACGTCCTGCATTGTGTGCGCCGTTCCGGGCATACCGGGTTTGCAGCATGGCACCGCCAACGTCGGGTGGAGTCGCGCTGCTGCAGATACTGGGGTTGCTTAAACCCTGGGATCTTGAATCGCTGGCGCCGGATGGCCCCGACTTCGCTCATCTTTTCAGCCAGGCCAGCCGTTTGGCCTATGCAGACCGCGGGCGGTATCTGGCCGACAGCGATTTTGTTTCGGTACCGGTGGCACCGTTACTGGACGCTGATTATTTACACCGCCGCAGCCGGTTGATCGACCCTGATCAGGATATGGGCACCGCGTTACCCGGTGATCTCGCTTTACCCCGTGCCGATGACCGTTCACCCGAGCTACCCTCGACCAGCCATTTTGTTATCGTGGATGCGCAAGGCAACGGGGTCTCCATGACCAGCAGCATCGAAATGGCCTTCGGCTCGACGCTTATGGTGGGCGGATTTTTGCTGAATAATCAGCTGACCGACTTCTCGTTTGTGGCGCAAAAGGACGGCCAGTGGGTGGCGAACCGGGTTGAGGCGGGCAAGCGTCCGCGCAGCTCCATGACACCGGTGATG
>JBFGYY010000470.1:0-3015 GCA_041587095.1 Motiliproteus sp.
CAGTGCAAGGCCAATGTGCAATCCCGGCGTGAGTCTGTATCTGCTCCAGCAACAGCGTTGCTTTCTCTTCGACACTGCTGGCGCGCCCCGGGAAACTTTCGTTGTCGGGGCAGATGAGCCGGCCGGACGGTTTGAGACCGGGCCCGTTATCTGGATCATAGATCCAATCCTGAACGGCGAGAATCCAGTCTACGGAGGACGGGTCCAGTAACGGTTTACGGTTAAAAAGTCCGAACACGATGATCATCCCTTGTCGTTATTAACATACGTAATCTATGTGTTTCGATGCCCGGTTAATCGTTAGCCATCGTTATCACAAGTCAGCACCGCAGCAGGCAATGTCATTCCAGCGGTTCTTTTATACGCACATCCAATGAATGGCTCCCATTGCAGCAATCCTCGCAGGGGTTTGCAAGCGTTATCGGCTCTTGAAAAACTCGCTCTGGACGCTAACAGTGTTTTCTACGAAGAGGGGCTTGATTGGCAGGAATTTGGCCGACAGGTATGTGTCTGCAGGGATAGGATTACCTGCCGCTCAAATTCCGGCGCGTGATTTCTTTAAGCGCGTGATTTCTTTAATTGTCGGTACCGGCCGTTCATCACCAGACCGATGCCCCCCAGTATTAGCAAGCTGGCGATGATAAGTTGCGAGGTGAGCGGTTCAGAGACGAATAAAACACCGCCCAGTGATGCGATAACGGGCACCAAAAGCTGTACAACGCCTGCTTGCGTGGCGCTTAGGCCTGCCAGGGCGGCATACCAGATGCTATAGCCGAGTCCGGAGGTGATCGCCCCCGAGGCGACGGCCAGACCAGCACCGTACCAGGTCACTTCCAACTGCGATATGGCCACGATTCCCAGAACCAGTAGCAGCGGGAGTGTGCGAATGAAATTACTGGCCGTATCCGCCAGGGGTGTGGCTGACCCTTTGCCTCGCAGGGTATACCCCCCCCAGGCAACGCCCGCGAGGGCCATGAGCAGGAAGCCTCCGAGAGGCGGTGCCGAAGCCCCGGGGAGCATAAGGTAGAGGAAGCCGCCAAATGCGATTGCCAGTCCGGCTGTCTCGGTAAGATGCAAACGCTCACCCATAACCAGTGAATAGAGAATCATGGTTAGCTGCACGGCACCGAACAGAATGACGGCCCCCGCCCCGGTTTCAACACTGATATAGGCGTAGGAAAAAGCGATCGCATACAGAAAAAGAAACCCCGCGCCGGTCCAGCTGCCAAAACGCAGAGGCGAACCTTTAACGCCCCGCAAACGCAGTATGATGTAGAGCATTGCCGCGCCGGATGCCAGGCGAATCAGTGTGTATCCTGCCGCATCAGCGGCGCCTTCTACCAGTGCCAGGCGACCCAGGACAGAGTTGGCGGCGAAGGCGATCAGCGCGGCGCTGGTCAGTAGCAATGTCCGCCAGACTGTGGGGCTGGATGCGGTCATAGAACACCTCGGTCAGGCTGAATTAACAGGTCGAAAGCTGGATGTCGCGCTTAATCTGCGCCGAGATACTGCATACAGAGTTTGTGACTGTAACGCAGCCACGGCGGAGCGCCAAGGCGACTCTGGTACTACGACTTTGTGCGCAAGGTCTGTTGTTTGATAGTCGATGTAATGGTGCAGAGAACTGTCGGCGCACAGCTAAAAGGAGCTGTTAGTGAGTGTTGTGATTACTCGTTGCTGCTCGTGTGCCGCGGTTGGCAAGCGCCCTGTTTTTCGAGCCAGAAAATCACATTGCCGGCCACGACGATTGAACCGGCGATCAGGGCCGAGGCTGCGACAGGGATCAGGGGGAGCAAGCAGGCTTCGTTTTGGCACTGAATAGATACCATGCCTATACCCGTTTCTTCCAGCACCAGTTTGCGCGCAACGATTCGACAGTCACTATCGTAGAAGCTGACTTGTTTCGGATAGTAAAAGCAGCCAGCCAGAATCAGGGGGGCCAGCAGCAAGATACCCTGGCGTAGCCCGCGAAGATCTCTTTTATGTTTAACGATAGTGCGTATCCGGATCAATGGGCTCGGGTGGGGTTGCTTTTGGTGCCGGCGTTTGTGTGTTGTTTTGCTGCTCGTTCCATTCGTGCAATTCATCGTAGTAGCGGTCCCAAACACAGGGGCTGCAACTGCCGCCGCCGCAACATTCGAAATCTGCCGGTGGCGTAGGTTTTTCCGCCGCCGGGGGCGGGTTTTTGTCGAGTGGGTTCGTCATAGCGGCCTCTGTACAAGCTTGAGCCTTAATGATACCGCAGCAGGCGGCGTATGATAACGCGATAAAGGGTAAGGAAATGCAACCTGAATACCGAGGTTACCGTTCTTAGCTATCTATAGCCTTAGGCCATGGTTTATAGCGAAAAAAACGACCGCTTAAAAATGAAGGATTAAGGCGTCATGCTGAATAACTTCGGGTATAATCGGCACGTCATCAATTCATAGTGGAGAAAATCATGGAAGAAAGTCCTTACCTGAAAGCCCATGAAGCCCTGCGGCAGAAATTTGAAACATTGCCATTGCATGGTTCTCTTGAAATGGCCGATCAGCGTTTGGTACTGAATGCGAGCCGTATACAACGTTTTGATGCTGGCGAGCTCATCATGGAAGCAGGGCAATCCGAGCGTAATGTTTGTGTGCTCCTGAGCGGTGCGGTTGAAGTCGTGAATGGCGGCGATGGACAGAACAGGCTGCAACGCGTGGGGGATATTTTCGGTGAACTCTGTCTGGTCGGTAAGGACGCGCCAGCGATGACCGTAAAAGCCCTGCAATCGGTCGAGTGTCTCGTGATCGACAGCAGCAAAGTCGGCGATATCGAAGTGAGTTGCCGGGACAGCTTCCAAGCCGTTATCTACCGCGTTTTCGCCGAGCTCCTGGCCGAGCGCCTGCGAGCGACCAACGATGAAGTGATGGCGTTACGCAATGAAATCATGGGCGCCAAGCTCTAAAGACAGTATTGCGACAGACAGTATTGCGACGGTTGAGTCCGGGTGCGCCGGACTCGAAACTCACCCAAGCCCCAAGCCCCAAG
>JBFGYY010000471.1:0-3006 GCA_041587095.1 Motiliproteus sp.
CCTCAGGTAAAGCTCTCCAGAATAAAGAACTGACACCTATTAAAATTGCCGAGTTCTTGTAAGCAAAAACCTTCATTAGTCGCTTTTGAAGTCTGCGCTACGGCGCAGTATTGGGCAAGGTATGCACAACAGCTTGGCCATCAAACCAAACGAATACCGTTGCTAAATTTTCGGGTCAAACAGCCCACATGCCGTCCTTGTTCTGGGATTGTGGCTTGAATTGATACGGTCGCTGCACTAGCAGAGTGCAGCGACTCCAAACAGATACGTCTTGCCTCGGCACTCATCAAAAAAATCCCTTTTTGTTTCAAGTGATTAAAATATAAAATTTCATATAAGCCCTATCAGGAACGATAGTTGCTATGTTGGATAGTCATTCAACGCTGTATCGATGCCCGTATGGAAGATTGCCTCTCTCTCAAAGTACTACTGATCGATGACCTGCCCGAGCGCGCCGAACTCGTTATCAAGATGCTCCGTGAACAAGGCTGCCCGGTGCTCTGTCATCTGGAAAACCCTCAGGATCTGGCAGGGCATGTCGCCCGTTTGTGTCCAGACATTGTCATCATCGATATGGAATCACCCGACCGGGATACGTTGGAGAGCATGGCCGCTATGAACCGGTCGCACCCCCGACCGGTGGTTTTTTTTGCTGAAAACGAAACCGATAGCCGCACGATTCAGGCCGCTATCAAGGCCGGAGTCAGTGCCTATATCGCCGACGGCATCAACCCCGATCGTGTTCGACCGGTACTGGATGCCGCTATTGCCCAATTTGAAGCTTTTCACTCGTTGCGTCTTGAGCTCGAACAAACCCGCACCCAGTTGGCCGACCGCAAGCTCATCGATCGTGCCAAGGGGATGCTGATGAAACACCAGGACTGCGATGAAGACCAGGCTTACCGCACGCTGCGCAAGCTGGCCATGGACCGTGGCCAAAAACTCGGGGATGTTGCGCGAGATGTTATCCATGTTTTGCAGCAACAGCCGACAGCAACCCAAGG
The DNA here is from genome assembly GCA_041587095.1 of Motiliproteus sp. Taxonomy (GTDB): domain Bacteria; phylum Pseudomonadota; class Gammaproteobacteria; order Pseudomonadales; family Balneatricaceae; genus Motiliproteus. The sequence goes on from JBFGYY010000471.1 coordinate 1,005, forward strand.
AGTCAAGTCATGAACCCGTTCCCTACGCCGGAGAAATCGTCGTTGAAACTGGGGTTCCTGCCCCTGATGGATTGCGCCCCGTTGGTTGTCGCCCGCGAACAAGGTTTTTTCTCTGATAACGGGCTGGATGTGGTACTCAGCCGCGAAGCCAATTGGGCCTCGATAAGGGACAAGGTCGCTGTAGGGCTGCTGGACGGCGCGCAGATGCTCGCACCCATGCCATTGGCATCGACACTGGGCCTGGGCACCCAGCCGACACCGATGATGGCGCCGATGGTGTTGAGTCTGAATGGTAATGCCATCACCATCGCACAGCCGTTGTACCATGACCTATTGGAACAGAGCAGCGAATCCCATGAGCCACTGGCGATGGGGCAAGCCCTGAAACAGACGATCGAGCGAAGTTCCGAGCCGGTCAGCCTGGCGACCGTGTACCCCCATTCCTGCCATCATTATCAACTACGCTACTGGTTGAGCGCCTGTGGCATCGACCCAGACCGGGATCTCAATCTGGTTGCCATTCCGCCCCAGAGGATGCTGGACCATCTGCGTGCTGGCGATATTCAGGGTTTCTGTGTCGGCGAACCCTGGAACAGTCTGGCCGAAATCGAAGGTATTGGTCGCATTCTTACCAGCGGTTATCAAATCTGGCCCGATGCCATCGAAAAGGTACTCGGGATAACCCAGGCATGGGCCGAGCGATACCCCAATAGCCTGCAGGCGCTGATTCGCTCGTTGATTCAGGCCTGCCGCTGGCTGAATGATCCGAGCAATCATAGCGACCATCTCAGCCAACTGAGCCTGCCGCCCTATCTGGACCGGGTGGCTAGCCAGTTGCAGCAGGCCGATTACCCGCTGCAACAAAGCAACCCAATGATCCGACAGACATTTTACCGACACGATGCCAACGTGCCTTGGCATGCCCATGGGTTTTGGTTATTAGAACAGATGCGTCAGAATGAACAGTGGAGCGGCGCCGACGCTGAGCCTGTGGTGCGGCAGGTGTTCCGCCCGGATATCTATCGCCAGGCGGCGATTTCTCTCGGCTTGAACCCTCCGTTGGGCCGTCACCCCGCTTTTACTGATATGACAAAGTCGTCCTGCGTCGAACCGATGTTTCTCTAACGCCTACATGGACGTTTCTCTAAATCCTACATCTATGCAGTCATGCGGAAAAGTCGCTTCAGGTAAGGTAACAGGGGCCATAAGGGTTGGCTCCACAAGAGTGCACCGCGCACCAATATGTGCGGCGCACAAAAAAATTATCTTCGCTCATCACCGCTGATTTCACGCATAAATCAAATAATTCAATAGGTTAACGAGTTGGCACGCAAAGTGCTTTATGTCAAGTTAACAAAATAAATGCGAATACAGCTCACCGGTCTCGTCAACGAAGGCGACCCAGTTTTTAACCATAGCTGTGTCATCAAACAGATCTGATTCAGGCAAAGGCGTCTGATCACTGGCTTAACGGCCGGTGTTCAGGCGCCTTTTTCGTTTAGGGCTATTCAGACTTTATAGAGGGACAATCCATGTCAAAATCTGCTTCATTCAAGCCATGCCGATTAAAGACGCTGATCAAGGCTGCTGTCTTGGGTTCGATACTCGGCGCCCAACCGGTTCTTGCCGAGGTTGGTGAACCCGAGAAAGAGGAGCTCAAGTTTGGCTTTATCAAGCTGACCGACATGGCACCGCTGGCGGTGGCCTACGAAAAACAGTTCTTCGAAGATGAAGGTCTGTACGTGACACTGGAGGCTCAAGCCAACTGGAAGGTGCTGCTGGACCGGGTCATTGATGGACAACTGGACGGTGCCCACATGCTGGCCGGTCAACCTCTGGGAGCCACCATCGGCTATGGCACCGAGGCCCATATCATCACCGCCTTCAGCATGGACCTGAACGGCAACGCCATCACCGTCTCCAATAGCATCTGGGACGAGATGAAACCCAACATACCGATGGGAGGCGACGGCAAGCTGCAGCATCCGATCAAAGCCGACGC
>JBFGYY010000472.1:0-3000 GCA_041587095.1 Motiliproteus sp.
CTGCAGGTCACGCAGGGTCAGGGTCTGGCTGTTGCAAAACTTGCCGTGCCGCTGGATACGGGTCGGGGTGAGCAGATCCAGGGTCAGCGAATTGGCCGGCGTTGAAAAGGGCTGTGGCAGGCGGGCCTCATGGGGGACAATGAGTGGCTCTTGCTTGGTAAACACTTCGAGGTATTCCCCGTCGGGGTGCTGCCATTCGACCAGGGTCAGGATAGCACGTGCGCGTTGCTTGCCAAACCCGCTCCACGCCGCACGCTGCCAGGCGAGAATCAGCGTGCTTAGATGATCGACAGCGTAACCGAAGAGATTGATACCAAAGGTCAGCGTTTCGCCAGCCTCCAGAAAGCGCTTTCTGCTTGAGTGCACCTCGAGGACAAAGGGCGCGGGAATCGTTGCGAAGCGGCTTTTCAGCGCGGCAGGAGGCTGCGGTTCAAATAGACGCGGGTACTGGCAACTTGCCAGCAACGGACATCCCTTGCACGTAGCCTGTCGAGTCACGCAACTGATTCCACGAAGCCCATGCCCCAAACTGCCACGCAGCATAGAGCCAGGGTACTCCGGCAGCCGCAACGGTTGCTCCAGGGTGAGGGTCAGCCGGTATCGGGCAATAGGCAATTTTTTCGGTTCAGCCATTGAGGGTTTTCCACAGTGCCTTTAGTTTGGCGTTTTTCTTCCGGTTGACACCCCAAAAGTCACAGCAGGCTACAAACAGCGCCTTGGTTGTTTCGATTACATGGGTGTCGTCCTCCACAACAGCCAGTTGCACTGATTCGGTTAGCAGGCTTCGGAGCACCCCCGTGGAATCCTTGATATTGAAGCGCTGGTCGTTCTCCAGTTGCAGTTGCAGTTGATCCAGCTTTCTTTCGGCGGCGCTCATCTTCTCACGCCGTGCTGCCTTTGCCGCAGCCAAACGGTCGGCCTCCTCGCGCTTGTTCTGTTCCGCCTGCAGTTCTTCCGTGCGTTGTCGGCGTGTTGCCCGCTGACTTTTCAGTGCGTCGCGACAGGCGCTGACATCGCTGTCCCAGGCATGGGCCGCTTCAGCAAAATCGGCCAGGGCATCTTGAGACAGGGGCTTGTCGACTCGCTCCAGCAAGGCCCAACCAAAGGGCAGTGAGCGTGACACCGACTTGCGCTCCAGTCCGGCCAGCCAGAAGGTGGTCGAGGTAATCCCGTATCGCGCTGCCTTATTCTTGCCCTGCATGATCTTGATCTCGCGAAGCCCGTCCCAGCTTTTGCTTTCTGCGCCGGCATAGTGGCCAAGGCGTAACAGCGCCGCGTTGCCGTTTTCAAGATCGGGGCCAACCGCCGACAACAGCTTGCGCACCTGGTTGATCCAGTGGAAACGGTCATCCAGGTAGTAACCCTGATGCATTCCCAGTTGTCCCATTCGGTCCAACTCCTCGCGCAGTTGTGGTAAATAGAATGCGTTCAGGTTTTGAAATAGCGTCCTGATGGTCAAAATGGACGCCAACCGGGTTTTCTGTTCAGGAGAGAGCAGGCAGGTCTCCACGCGAAGCTCACCCTGCAACGCCTGAACGGCAAAGGGCGGGATGACCTCCAACGTGACGTTGAGCCGGCTGTTGCTTCGAGAAGGGTCCTCCTTTTTAACCGAGCTGCCAAACAATATCTGCGAAACCAATGCTTTACAGGGCATCAGGTCACTGACTTTCAGCGCTTTGAGGGGATCCTCGTTCATCTGCTTAAACCCCAGCAACGACTGTTCCACTGCTCTTGCCTTTCCCTGCGTTCGACCGGGTGATCTTTCGTGCCGCAGTAAGGCATTGGTCAAAGCCGTTCGCAACGCCCCCTTCAGGCTGCTGCCGGGGACCAGTGGCTGATGGTCATAAGGGCTTTTCAGGGTTTCGGCGATGTGCAGGGCGCTGCGCTCGTTGTCCTTGACCCCCAGACCCAGCTTGCTCAAATAATAGCTTTCCAGACTGCCCGCCACCGGGCGCACCGCAATCGAGGCCAACTTGGCCGTATCCCGATGATTGTAGATAAAACGTTGAACCTGGGTATAAAACTTGCCCGCTTCATCAATAGCACGTTTACCCTGCAGCTTGGGCGGTTGCGAGGCCAGAGCTTCCAGCGCTTTGCGCTCATTGAGCGGGAGCAGACTGACAAACGTCAGCGGGTCAAAGCGGTATAAAAACCCCTTATCGATCACATACTCAGTAGGTTGCAGGTCTTGGCCGGTACCAATATGGATGGGCGCAAGCGTAGACAGTTTTAGTCCGCAATGCTGATGACTTGGCATCAGTTACCCTCCCTGTTAACCGCTACCACTGGACTATAGCCCTGATGCACAGTGGCCGGGAGGGCCTTGGACAGCCGCCCGTCACCACCGAGGCCGCTACCGATAAAATCCACCGTCCTCGGTTCCTTAAATCTCAGCAGTGCGGCGCTATCAGCCAATAGAACTGGGGTTTTGAACGGTTTGCCGGTTAGCACGGCCCGGTCACCGTGCTTACCAAACCGGGTAAACAGACTGTAGTAGCAGTGTTGAGCATCCAGGCCCGCGTCCATGGGTGCCGACGGGGCGAGAGTGAGCCAATGATGGCTGGCTTTCGGCGCGGATTGTGGCGCCAGTTCGCACAATTCAAACTTGCCTAACCCGGTCGACGCATCGCGACCAAAGCCGGTCTGGCCGCAGTAGGTGAGCAGCTTTGTGAACTGATCGATATCGATCCGCAGTGGATCAATACACACGTAAATCGCCAGTGCCGCACCGTTGCGGTAGTGCCATTGGGCGCTGCTGTAAGGGGCGAACTGGCCAGTGCCGGTGCTGCTGGTGAGCCTGTTCAAGGTGTTGTGGTAGCGCTCTTCGATCACTACCTCAAGGCCGGCCAAGGTTGCGGTGACCAGGTGTCGGTGCCAGGCATTCAACGGTTGCTGTCGCTGTGCTTCTGGCAACCATGTAAGTGCCTTGGCCTGTTTGCGCCCGGCTGCCTGGCTGGCGTCGAAGCCGAGCAGGGTCGCTGGGACTTTAGGGCGCGGTAA
>JBFGYY010000473.1:0-2994 GCA_041587095.1 Motiliproteus sp.
ACGAGACTGTGTTATGAATTCGATCAATATTAACGAGTTGCGCACGACGATGCCCGCTAACGCGATCATGCCTATCATCGCTGTCGCCGTGAATAGGATCGGGTCCGGAGCACCGGCTATCGTGCGTTCGCCAAACTGATTCAGCAGCCAGAAGCCGGGCATGATGCCGATGACGGTGAGCGGAATAGCGAGCATGATGATGAGTGATAACGCGGCAGAGCGGGTCTGCAGTCGCAGGACGAAGAAGATCGCAACCAGCGCAAAGATGAATGCCAGCCCCATGTCCCGGAACACATCTTTGGTGATGCGCCATTCTCCTTCGCCGGTCCATGTCAGGTCGGTACCCTCGGGCAGTTGCCATCCATCAGCGGAGCCGGAGTCAAGGAATGTCCGGTGCTGCCAGTCCTCGGCCGACGCCGGTTCTCCGCTGGGTGAGCCCATATCGCTGTGCATATCAGCAATAACTTCGGCGGGGGTGCGGCCATTGAGTTCTGCCATCACGTAGATAACCGATTTAAGGTCTTTGCGGTAGCGGGTCTGATCGGCAGGCACAGGGATAAATTCACCCAGCTCACCGATGGCAACCAGCGGTTGAGGTGCCGTGTCCAGGCTGCCACTCTGTTGCTGCAATACAATACCGGCGCGGCCTTTGACCAGTAGTCGTTCGAAGTCGCTTAAATTACTGCGCGTATCCGGTGGCATGCGCAATTCAATGGGCAGAGGGTGCGCTTCATCGGCAAGCTGCAGATTCCCCACGATCTGGCCTCGGTTTGCCAGAGCGATGGCCGCATTGATATCTGCCGTGGACACGCCCGATAACGCCGCTTTCTGTTTGTCGGTGATAAACCGCAGCCGAGGCTGTTCGGCTTCGATGCTCGAGTCAATCTCGACAACATGCGCTTCACGGCTAAGGCGAGCCATCAGCTGGCGCGCGGCTGTCAGCTGGGTTTCGTAGGGCACCAATGGGTGGGCGCTTATTTCGGCCACCAGTGTGCTCAGTACCGGCGGCCCCGGAGGAACTTCGACCACCCGTACCTGAACCCCGTCGCGATTATAGGGTGCTAGCAATTCGCGTAAACGCAGTACGATCGCGTGAGACTGGTGCTGCCGTTCAGCCTTGTCGAGCAGTGTCAGCCGCAGGTCAGCCAGGTGCGGTGCCTGGCGCTGGTAATAACCGCGCACCATGCCGTTAAAATCGATAGGAGAGGCGGTACCGACAAAGGCTGCGATGGCGCGAACTTCCGGCAGTCTTTGGGCTTGAAGAGAAAGCTGGCGAGCCAGGGTCGCCGTTTGCTCGAGACTGCTGCCTTCAGGCATATCCACAACCAGTTGAATTTCGCTCTTATTGTCAAACGGTAATAATTTAAGCGGGACTAATCGGAGCATCGGCAGCGCGGCGGACAGGATGAAAAGCAAACCTACGGACCAGAGCAGCAGTTTCGCGCGGCGACGACTGGATAGGAAAGGCGAAAGTAATCGCCGGTATACCCGCTCCAACACCCTGTTGGATTGTGCTTGCGATTCTTGGGCGGGGCGCAGCAGTTTGGCCGCCAGCCAGGGGGTGACAAGAAACGCGACAACAGTACTGACCAGAACGCTGACCGGCACGTTGAAAGCCATGGGGGCCATGTAAGGACCCATCATGCCACTGATATAGGCCAGCGGCAGGAAAGCGAACACGATAGCCACACTCGACATAATCAAAGGGACCCGTATTTCACGGATGGCGGCGATGATGCGTTCGGCAGTCCCTCCTTTGCCATTGCGAATAAAGCGTTCGATGTTATCGACGCCGGTAATCGGGTCGTCAACCAGCAGACCGAGAGACAGAATCAGTGCGAACAGCGTGACCCGGTTGATGGTGTAGCCGAACATCAGATCCAGAGCCAGCGTGATGCCGTAACAGATGGGGACGGCCAGGCCAACGATAATAGCGTGTCGCCAGCCCAGAAATACGCCGATAAAAACCACAACCGTCAAGACAGCAAAGGCAAGGCTGGACATCAAATCGTTAACTTTTTCATCCGCTGTCTGCCCGTAATCGCGTAATACCTCGATATGTACCTGTGGCGCCATCCAACTGGTGCGGATGTTCTTCAGCTGTTCATGTACTGCCTCGGCAACAGCCACGGCGTTACTGCCGCGTTGTTTGGCGATGCTTATCGCGACCATCGGGCGTCCCTGATCATTGACCCGTGCGTCAGGATGCCCCGGGGCAAAATCGATCCAGGTATAGTTTGTGGCTTCAGCCGGACCGTCACTGATCTGAGCGACGTCGCGAAGGTAGACCGGAACCCCGTCCACAACATTGATCACCAGGTGGTTAAGCGCCTTGGCGTCGGCGATAAAATCACCGCTTTGCAGGCGGATTACCTGATTGTTGATGGTCCAGTTTCCGGCTTCGCTCAGCCGGTTGGATTGCTGCAGTGCATTGATAATCTCGACGGGCGTGGTTTTTCGGGCCGCAAGACTGGTCGGATCAAGCAGAATCTTGACGGTACGGGGGCGGCCACCGACCACGTTGACTTCACTGGTATGCGGAATCGCCTGAAGCAGTGTCGATATTTCATCCGCCATACGGCGCAATTCGTAGTCGTTGTAGCGATGACTATCCTCACTCCAGAGACCCAGCAGCATGATGGGGACATCGTCGACTTCGACCGGCGTGATGTTCCAGGTGCTGACATCGGCGGGGATGCGAGCCTGATTGGAATAAAGTTTGTTGTAAGTATTGAGAATGGCGTCTTCGCGGTCCTCGCCGACATAAAAGCGGAGCGTGACATGACTGGCCCCGGTTGCCGAGGTCGCGTACAGATGTTCGACCCCGGGGATTTGCGCCAGCAGCTTTTCCATCGGGATGGTGACTTGCCGCTCGATCTGAGCGGCACTCAGGCCGGGGGCCTGGACCTGAATATCCACCATCGGTACAACTATTTGCGGTTCTTCCTCTCTGGGCGTGAGTTGCAGTGCCAGAGCGCCGGCGATCAGCGCCAG
>JBFGYY010000474.1:0-2978 GCA_041587095.1 Motiliproteus sp.
ATGGCCCGGCTAAAACAGAAGCCGGACCCGCAGCGCCCCCGGTTACGCAAGCCCGAATGGATCCGCATCGACGCCCGCAGCAACGCGAATGTGGCGGCGGTCAAGGCCGAACTGCGCGACAAAAAACTGCACACGGTCTGCGAGCAGGCTTCGTGCCCGAACCTGGCCGAGTGCTTCAGTAAAAAGACCGCTACCTTTATGGTGATGGGTGCGATCTGCACCCGGCGCTGCCCGTTTTGCGACGTTGCCCACGGCAAGCCGATGGCTCTCAACCCGAACGAACCGGTCGAAGTCTCCCGCACCATCCGCAGCCTCGGGCTGCGCTACGCGGTGATCACCTCCGTCGACCGGGACGACCTGCGTGATGGCGGGGCCGGACATTTTTCCGCCTGTGTCAGAGAAACCCGCAAGCGCAACCCCGCGACCCGAATCGAAATTCTGGTCCCGGATTTTCGCGGCAAGATGGAGCGGGCCCTCGAAGCCCTGTCGACCGACCTGCCCGATGTGCTCAACCATAACCTGGAAACGGTTCCCCGGCTCTATGACAGCTGCCGCCCCGGAGCCGATTACCAATGGTCACTGGATCTGCTCAAACGCTATAAGCAAAACCACCCGCAAGTCGTGACCAAATCCGGTCTGATGGTAGGTTTGGGCGAGCGTATCGTCGAGATTGTCGAAGTGATGCAGGATCTGCGCGCCCACGGCGTCGAGATGATCACAATCGGCCAGTACCTGCAGCCCAGCCGGCATCACCTGGCGGTCGAGCGCTATGTCACCCCCGAAGAGTTCGCCGAGCTGGAAAGCATCGGCTACGATTTAGGTTTCGATAACGTTGCCGCCGGCCCCATGGTGCGCTCGTCATACCACGCAGACCGTCAAGCCGACGGGCACAGTGTTCGATAAAACGTTCGATAAACACGACAAGGATAGACAGGCCGCATTGGCAGAAAAGCTCCCAGGGGCGCCGTTGGTCAAACACCACCGGCTGTAGTACCGCGCATAAAGCGCGGCTGCACTGTCACAGTCTCTGTTACTGCAGCCTGTTGAAGACTAACCTGGAGGTTGTCATGGAATATATACTTACCGCCAGCTGCCCCGGCAAACTGGGCACCATCGATGCCCTGACCGGTTTTCTGGTCCAACAACACTGTTACGTGATGGACATGGCCAGCTTTGACGACCGGGATACCGGCCATTTTTTTATCCGGATCCATTTTGGTACCGATCAGGATCACGGCCTCGAGTTGACGCCGTTCAAAGCAGATCTTGCCACACGCCTGAAACCGTTTGGGATGGATTGGCAGCTACGCGAAGCCGACGCCAAGATACCGGTGCTCGTGATGGTGTCGCGTTTCGACCACTGCCTGAATGACCTGCTCTACCGTTCACGCACCGGTAAGCTACGGATCGAAATTCGCGCCATCGTTTCCAACCATCCGGACCTGAAACCACTGGCCGACTGGCATCAGATCCCCTACCACCACCTACCGGTAACGCCCGACAACAAAAAAGACCAGGAACAACAACTGCTGGCGCTTGTCGATCAGTATCAGATCGAGCTGGTGGTGCTCGCCCGCTATATGCAGGTGCTCAGCGAGGCGCTGTGTCAGAAAATGGCGGGACGGGTGATCAATATCCATCACTCGCTACTACCCGGTTTCAAGGGCGCCAAGCCCTATCAACGCGCCTACGAATACGGCGTCAAGCTGGTCGGCGCTACCGCCCATTACGTCACCGCCGATCTCGACGAAGGCCCGATCATCGAACAGGTCGTCGAAGCCGTTGACCACAGCTATAGCACCCGGCAACTGACCGAAAAGGGCCAGGACACCGAAGCCCAGACACTGGCGCGGGCCGTCAAACACCATACCGAACAACGTGTGTTCCTCAATGGCCGCAAGACAGTGGTGTTCCGCTAGTTGTAGGAAACCCGTGCTGAGCCGCTGAAAGCAAGGCTGATCCCGGCAATCTGTGCAATCAGGTCGGGCATTATTTTCTTTCGGCCTCTATTCCTCACCCGACGCATCACTCAGACCTTCAGATCAATCTGCTGCAGGGTACCCGCGCCACCCGCTTCGGTGAGATACACCCCTGTCGAGCGGATCTGTCCCTGCAGGCGGTTTTGTTCATCTTTTAACTCGAAGGGCGTGTCACTGTAACCCAGATAGAGCGCACCGATGCCTTTGTCGGCCAGGGCCAGCAAACGGTCTTCGCCATCCTCCTTGATCCAGATCTTCAGGTCCGCGAACACGGCATCACCGCTGTCGATAAAGCCATTACCGTCGTCGTCATAAGCGGCCAGGTCGTCAAAACCGTTACCGCTTAAGGCACCGAACAGCTCACGCCCGTCGTTGATACGACCATCGCCATTGCGATCCAGGGCCAGCAGGCCGCTGGCGCTGTTGACGAAGGCGATCGACTCGCTATCACCGTCGGCATCGATATCAAAGTTAAACAAACTGTCGCTCAGGCTGACAGGCTGAGCGCCAAAGTTGATCACCAGCGGGTCCTTGAGCTGCACCCCGGCTTCGATCTCCAGCCGGCTTTGCGAGGCAAAACGCCGCGACATCTGCAGGTCAAGGTTCAGATCCAGATGTCGTCCGTCGGCGGTTTCAATTCGCGCGACGGCACGAAACCGGGTCTGCTCTTCTTCCACATAAACATCACTGCGCTGATAAGCCATGCCAAACCGGTCCGGCCCGGTTACCGAAGCCTGGGGGGAAGCCGAGGCTGCAGCGCCAGTCGTGTTAGTGCCCGGTGCATTGCTGAGCGGAGCAGCGCGGGAGTGCAGGGAGGACGAATCAAATACCTCGAGCTTTTTGCCGCTGATTTTCTCGATAATGGCCTTGAGCATCAGCATATTGCCATCGAGATTGCCCTCGGACATCACCTCGGCCGTCGGCGCGCCTGCGGAAACCTGCGCCGCCCCTTGTGTCGTATCCCTGACCGCCGCGAGCGCATCCTGACGGGCAAACCGA
>JBFGYY010000475.1:0-2978 GCA_041587095.1 Motiliproteus sp.
ACGCAAAACCTGACCTGGACCCTGGAGGAGATCAATGCACGTTTGAAGTCGATCTTGCTGGATGCGTTTCAGCGCACCCTGCGCCGGGCGCAAGCGGAGCAGCTGGATATGCGCACCGCGGCCCTGATCGAGGGCGTGTCGCGGGTCACGGAAGCCAAGTTACTGCGCGGCTTGTTCCCATAGGCACCTAAAGCCGAAGTTGGCGGTCGTTGCCATGGCGTTCAACTGCAATTGGATTCATTGATCTCGCTGACCTTGATAAAACTAATAATATTATCAATCAATAAATCGCGCTTTTTTTGCCGCGATAGCCTGGTGTATGTATAGCCTTTTAGTATCCGGGTAATCGGACGCATGGCCAGCACTCCGATCATCATGGAGAAGATCATTACTGGTTGCATGCCTTCACCGCTGCCTTCGATAAACTCGTTGAGCAACACTTTAAGTTCATCGAAGACCCCTTGCAGGGATATATCCACTAAAAACTGATGGTTCTGTTCCCAGTCCTCGACCAGGTTGCGTTGCAATAATTTAAAGTAGGCCGGGTTGGACTCCAAACTATCCACCATATTGCCTATAAACCCGCGCAACCGTTTCTCGGGCTGGTCATTGGCGAGCATCGCTTGCAGCAAGCTTTGCGCATGAGGTGCGTACATGGCCGATTCAACCGCTTTGTACAACTCCTCTTTATTGCCAAAGTGATGATAAATAGCAGGCAAGGTGACCTTCGCTGCCTGGGCAATTTGGCGCATCTTTACTCCTTCAAAGCCGTGCTTGGCAAACAATTGAACCGATACATCGAGAATAGTATCGCGAGAACTTCCCGTTCTCGAGCTAACTTTAGTCATGTGTTGCTCCGTTAAAGCCTGGGCAGTCGGTGGGCTCGTTAGCCCTGCATGCCACAGCTTGGCTCATTTTGGGAATCATTAAAGTACATTTATTGTTGCGTCTATCCGCTGTGCGAGCATCCGGCCGCGGCAATCGACCTGGTCCGCTACCGCCCCGGGCCTTGAGGCTGTATTGAGATGGAAATATTTGCCGTGCCTGTTGACTTCCATAACGTACGTTATATATTATCTCTACTTGAGTATAACGATCGTTAAGGGTGGTTGTCGAGTAGGTGGTGCCAATTACCTGATTTAACTGTGATTAATCGGAGGGGTTAAAAGAATGTCATTTACTGAAAAAATGATGGAAATGAGCTACGGCAACTGGCTGCCAGTGCCAGCGGATTATTTTGCCAATGAGGTGGTTGCCTGGGTATTTACTATTTGGGCCGGTGGTTTTGGTATAGCAGTGATACCCTGGGCGCTATATCGCTGGCTCAAACGCGATGACGCAATCGTATTGCTGATGTGTATCGGTGGCTTGATTTGCTCGCTGCTGGAGCCGATGCTGGATTCACTCGGTCACCTCTGGTATCCGACCAATTTGCCGGGGCCTGCCTTTGTTGGGTTTGAGCTGAATATACCGGCGCTGATTCCTCCCTGTTATGTATTCTTTATTGCCATGACCGGCTACTGGGCTTACCTGAAGATGAAAGAAGGGTTGAGCGTGAAAGGTGTGTTTGTAGTTTGGTTCCTGATCTCCATGACCGACGTTATTATGGAGATGCCGGGCACTTACACCGGGGCCTATACTTACTATGGTGATCCCTCCTTCAAGGTGCTGGGTTTTCCGGTCGTCTGGGGCTGGCTGAACGGCACTTCCATGCTGGCGGTAGGCTTTTTGCTGTACCTGGTTGAGCCCTACCTGAAAGGCGCTAATCGCCTGTGGATAATCATGGTGCCGACCACAGCTATGGGTGCAGCTTATGGAATGGTCGCCTGGCCTTACTTTATGTCACTCAACTGGGACATGCCGTGGATAGCCACTCGCCTGCTGGCTATTTTGTCGCTGCTGTTAAGTATTATGGTGGTTCGTTTTATTGCAGCAGTGGTAGCCGCAAAATCAGAGTCACCGGTAGACGTCCTGGTTGGTCAGCCGAAGCTGACTTGATCGGTTGCGGCTCCAAATGCCCCGTTCTGTTATGGCGGGGCTGCCGCCTCGGTTGAATTTGCTTTGCCAGTATCAAGTGGATCTGAATCGGATTAAGCCTGTAATGATGATAAATGACACGACGCTGCCCATGAAGCTCAACGCCAATGCCAGGGATGAGGCTGAAGACTTGCCCGCTAACGAGACTATCTGGGTATTTGTACTCGGCGATATGAGCGTGTTTTCCATGTTCTTTTGCATGTACATTTACTTTCGCAATAGCAATCTGGAGTTGTATCAGCAATCACAGGCGTTACTAAACCTGCACTACGGTTCTATCAACACTCTGCTGCTGTTGGCCAGTTCCTGGCTAATAGTGATTGCCGTGGCTGCACTGCGCAAGGGTGAGATCAGGCTTTGTCGCCACCTGACAGGGGGGGCATTTCTGTGTGGTGCGGCATTCTCAATACTGAAAGTGTTCGAATACCATGAAAAAATAAACGCAGGAATCAGTTTTGAAAGCAATGATTTTTTCATGTTTTATTACTTGCTAACCGGCATACATTTTATGCACTTGGTGACGGGGCTGGGAGTGCTTGGCTACCTCTATTTTACTTTTCGTCCCACCGAGTCAGCCACCGCAGAACAAGTGAACAACTTTGAACTGAGCGCGATCTACTGGCATATGGTTGATCTGCTTTGGATACTGATATTTCCCTTACTTTACCTGATGCCGTAACGCCATGTACAAATTGATAAAGTCTCGAGAAACGATGGTCTGGTTATTGCTGATGGTGATCACTGGTGCTTCCTGGATGCTGGGCGCCAACCATAGCATCCTGTTTACAGAGCCGGCCAAAGAAGCCGCGGTCTTGCTGCTGCTTGCCTTCTTTAAAGTACGGCTGGTGATTCGTTATTTTATGGGGGTGAGGCACGCTTCGATATTAATAAAACTGGCTTCCGAAGCCTGGCTGATTGTGTCTTGCGTGGCCATTCTTGCT
>JBFGYY010000476.1:0-2973 GCA_041587095.1 Motiliproteus sp.
CACCAGTTGCCAAAGGAGCTCTAAACGGCAGGTCATGTTTTCTTGTACTGAAAACAGGCCTGATCGAACATGATACCCTGAAGCCTGAAGCCTTAAGCCTGAAGCCTGAAGCCTGAAGCCTGAAGCCTGAAGCCTGAAGCCTGAAGCAAAAAAAGGGCAACCCCTTGAGGTTGCCCTTTTTTTCATGTTACCGGGGAGCTAAGCTGCCCCACTGAGCGTATTGATGCCGACCTGTGTTAGCGAGGGCTTACACCCAGTGCCTGTACGGTCTTCACGTTCAGGTAGCGGTCCACCGGTAGTTTTTCCGCGCGCTGGAACGCATTAACTGCGCTCATTGTTTGCGCCCCGATGGCGCCGTCAATGGGGCCGGGGTTGTAGCCTTTGGTTTTCAGGGCTGTTTGAATCTCACTGATGCGGCTGCGGGTCAGGTTGGTGTCGCAAAGAATCTCACGCCAGGCCATATGGCCGTCGGCGACTTTTTCCGTTTTTGAAACCATGCCGTATTTAGCAGGGATTTCGATGCGTTTTTCCTGAGCAGGGCTGACGACTTTTTGAACTTTGACCGTTTTATACTTGGCCGGAATGGTGATGGTTCGGGTTGAGGCTGCCTGATCTACAACACGCTTCTTAACGATATCATACTGGGCGGGCTCCTCTATCAGACGCGTGGTGGCGGGTTTGTCCTGTACGCGGGTAGTGATGGTCTGGTATTTGGCAGGAACCTCAACCAGACACATAATCTCGCCGGTTGCCTGGTCGACGCGCTGAATCGGTCCGGTGCCTTTTTTCCAGATGCTGTGAGCCGGTTCGACCAGTACGCGTTCGGTTTTGGTCGAATAGCTGGCGGGTATCTGCACCATACGACTGGTCTTGGGTTTCACCATGACCCGCTCTTCGACCCACTTGTAGGTTGCGGGTACCACAACCAGGCGTTCACTGGCGTCTGAAACCTGAACCGTCTCGTCGACGTAGGTGTATTTCGCCGGGATGACTTCAATTCTTTCTGAAGCTTCGCTGATCAACACGCGCTCTTGGTTGGTTTTGTATTTGGTGGGTACAAAGACCCGCGCAAAACACTGTCCGGGCTGTTTGGCTGGGGGAAATAACGTATCACCGGCGGCCATGCCGCCCCCCATACTGCTCATCATCGGCGCAGGTTGTTTAGCCGGGGCACTCTCCAGTTCTTTGGCCCATTTGGTTAGTGACATCTCTTTGCTGTTCAGTTCGCGGTTACGCTGGTCGATCTGCATCTGCTGCTGGCGCAGGGCGCTTTCCTTGCTTTCAATTTGCGCCATCTTGCTATCGAGTTCGGTGGAAGAAATGGTAGCCAATTCAGATTCCTGCTCCATGGCTGAACTGGTCGCGACCTGCTTATCCATACTGCTGCAGGCGGACACCGCGGCAATCGCTATAACCAGCGCGGTTTTAGACATTAAGCTTGTGGTTTTCATGATCGTGGCTCGCGTTGTGGGAATATTCAACACCGAAGAAATTGCAGCCACCTCCTTTGACTTTTCTACCGCTCGGCAACTTGCTCTGTCCGAAGTTTAGTCGAGGTTGATCGACTTACAAGAAACCTATGCTACTGACCTGGATCAAGTGCTGTACAAAAAACAGACAATTGTGTTGCCGGTACTTATCCATTCAAGTTATGTTGACTTCTGGTAACGCGGTGTCGCTTGTGCGGGAGGGATTCAAGCAAAGCAGATTAATCCAGGTGTTGTTGTATTTGGCTGTTGTAATTGGTGGTAGTTATGCGCATTAAACATTTTGCCCTGGCGGCAGGCTTTTCCTTATCGATGTTACTGTCTTCCGGACCGGCGAATGCGGTTGTACGGGATGCGGCATCCGAAGCCTTTGTACAAGGCTGGGAGGCCTACGATGCTCAACGCTACGAACAGGCGCGCGAGATCTGGTTGCCATTGGCCGAGCAGGGCTTTGCCAGTGCTCAGCTGAATCTGGGATCCATGTACGACTACGGGCAGGGCGTTGACGAAGACCCCGAGCGTGCTGTGCGCTGGTACCGGGTTGCAGCAGAACAAGGCAACGGTATCGCACAATTTAATCTGGGCATGATGTATGCCGATGGTCGCGGGATCTCGCAAGACTTCGGCCTGGCGGCTCTCTGGTACAGCAAAGCTGCCGATCAGAATATCAACGATGCGCAGCACAATTTGGGGCTGCTTTACGCCGAGGGTCAGGGTGTTGAAATCGATACCGATCGGGCCATTGAATGGCTGTATCTGGCCGGTCAGGGCTATCTCGATGCCGGGCGTGAAGAGCACGCGCGCAGTGTGCTTGAGACGATTCGTCAAATTAACGGGTCACACCAGTTAGCAACCCGCCTGGTTGAACAGATGAGCAGTCTGGGCTCGGTCAGCTTCGACAATGACTGGGATAACGCGTCTGTGGGAACCGGCTGGCCGATTGCTGAAGGCTATGTGGTAACGAACAACCATGTCGTCGAGGGCAGCCAGTTTATTACCCTGATTAATGAGGCAGGACAGGAGATGTCCGCAACAGTGGTGGCGCTGGATAAAAAGAAGGATCTGGCGTTGTTATCGGTCAGCAATACCAGCCTGCTGCCACCGGCGCTGCCGTTGTCGTCGCAGCGGGCCCGGCTGGGAACCAGTATTTTCACCATCGGCTTTCCGCGTATCGATGTCCTGGGTAAGACGCCGAAACTCACCGCCGGTCTGGTGAGTTCGGTGAATGGTTTAGCCGATGATGTGTCGCGCTACCAGCTGAGCCTCCCTATTCAGTCGGGTAACAGCGGTGGGCCGCTGATCAACCTGCATGGTGAGGTCGTTGGTGTGATCACGTCGATGCTGGGTGAGGTTGATGCGAATGGCGAGACTAAGCCTATTTCTGATATCAGTTATGCCGTCAAAGTAGATTTCCTGCAGGCGTTGCTGGACCAGACCCCGCAGCGTCAGATCCCGATCAGAGAGCTGGCCCTTTATGACAGTGGCC